>JAEZBP010000833.1 GCA_023427125.1 Pseudomonadota bacterium
GGGGCAGGGGCAAGGGCAAGGGCAAGGGCAAGGGCAAGGGCAGGAGCAGCAGCAGATGCTCGTGCTCGGCGGGCAGGGCGGCGGCGGGGACGCGATCCTCGAGATCCCGGGGATGGGGCAGCAGCAGGGGCCGGGTCAGCAAGGCACCGGCCCGGCGCGCCAGGGGCCGGGCGCCGGCATCGGGCACGATCCCACGATGCTCGACGATCCGACGCACCTCCGCGGCACGCGCCAGACCGTGCGCGTCGAGGGCCAGCAGGGGGAGGGGCCGACCCGCAGCGAGGTGATCCGCAGCTCGGCCCAGCGCGGCTTCGCCTCGCGCGACTACCGCGACGTCTACACCGACTACTCCGGCCACGCCGAGGAGGTGCTCGAGCAGGACGAGGTCCCGCCCGGCTATCGCTCCTACGTGCGCCGCTACTTCCAGCTCATCCGCCCGCGCGACGAGTAGCGCGAGCAGAAGAAGAACTCTCTCGATGGCAGACCAAGCGCAGAACCCCGGCGAGCTCGTCAAGGCCTTCCAGCGCGACGCGCAGAAGGTGCGGACCGAGGTCGGGAAGATGATCGTCGGGCAAGGGGACATCCTCGACGGAGTCCTCACCTGCCTCGTCGCCGGCGGGCACGCGCTCCTCGAGGGCGTGCCCGGCCTCGGCAAGACGATGCTCGTGCGCTCGGTCGCCGAGGCGCTGCACCTCGACTTCGCGCGCATCCAGTTCACGCCGGACCTCATGCCGGCGGACATCCTCGGCACCACGGTGATCGCGGAGGACGCGAGCGGCCACAAGCTCTTCGAGTTCCGACCCGGGCCCGTCTTCGCGCACGTCGTGCTCGCCGACGAGGTCAACCGCGCGACGCCCAAGACGCAGAGCGCGCTCCTCGAGGTGATGCAGGAGCACTCGGTCACCGTCGGCAAGACGACCCACAAGCTCGAGCAGCCCTACTTCGTGCTCGCGACGCAGAACCCGCTCGAGATGGAGGGCACCTACCCGCTGCCCGAGGCTCAGCTCGATCGCTTCCTCTTCAAGCTGCAGGTCGAGTTCCCGAGCCACGACGAGCTCCACGCGATCCTCGATCGCACGACGGGCTCGGAGCGGCCGACGCTGACGCCGGTCCTCGACAAGGCGCGGATCCTCGAGATGCGCGCGGTCGCGCGGGACGTCGCCGTCGCGCGGCACGTCGCCGACTACGCGATCCGCATCCTCGAGGCGACGCACCCCGAGCGGCCGAGCGCGCCCGATCTGGTGAAGCGCTTCGTGCGCTTCGGCGCGAGCCCGCGCGGCGCGCAGGCGTGCCTCTTGGCGGCGAAGATCCAGGCGCTCTTCGACGGCCGCTTCGCGGTCAGCGCGGACGACGTCCGCAAGGTCGCGCGCCCTGCCCTGCGCCACCGGGTGATCCTCAACTTCGAGGGCGAGGCGGAGGGCGTGAAGACGGACGCGATCCTCGATCGCATCCTCGAGACGGTCTCCGAGACGGGGGCCTGAGCGCGCGGTGTTCGGCTGGCTCACCAAGCAGAAGGAGCGCGGCGCGGCCCAAAGCGGCGACGAGCTCTTCGACGAAGAGTTCCAGCGCAAGCTCGAGGTGCTCGCGATCGTCTCGCGGCGCCTCGTCAGCGGGCGCACCCGCGCGGAGCGCCGCTCGAAGAAGACCGGCAGCGGCATCGAATTCGCCGACCACCGCGAGTACGCGCCGGGCGACGACTTCCGCTACCTCGACTGGAACCTCTACGCGCGCACGGGACGCCTGCTGCTCCGCCTCTACGAGGAGGAGGAGGACCTCTCGGTCTACGTGCTGCTCGACGTCTCTCGCTCGATGGTGGTCGGCAGCCCGCCCAAGCTCGACTACGCCAAGCGGCTCGCCGCCGCTCTCGCGTACATCGCGCTGGCCAACCTCGACCGCGTCTCGATCGTGACCTTCAGCGACGGCGTCCTCGGCCGCCTGGCGCCGACCCGCGGCAAGAACCGCATCTTCAAGGCCTTCGAGTTCCTGCGCCCGATCATGGCGGACGGCCGCACCGGGACCGCGGACGCGATGCGGAGCTTCGTCGCGCAGAACAAGCGGCGCGGGGTCGCGATCCTGATCAGCGATCTCTACGACCCCGCGGGCTTCGAGGCCGGCATCAACACGCTCCGCTACGCGAAGTTCGAGCCCTACGTGATCCAGGTCTTCGATCCGAGCGAGGTGCGGCCGCCACTTCACGGCGACGTGCGCCTCGTCGACAACGAGACCGGCGAGGTGCGCGAGGTGACGATCACGCCTCGGGTGCTCGAGCGCTACGCGAGCGCCCACGCCGCGTACCGCGCGCGCATCCAGGAGTTCTGCACCCAGAAGCAGGTGCCCTACCACGCGGTCGAGACCTCGACGCCCTTCGACGAGGCGATCCTCGATCTGCTCCGGCGTGGCGGGCTGGTTGGGTAGGCATGGAGCTGACCGGCCTCAGCCTCACGCAGGTCCTCACCGTGCTGGGCGGCTTCGCCTCTGCGGTGGTGATCCTCTACCTGCTCAAGCTGCGCCGCCGGCAGGTCGAGGTGCCCTTCGTCCACCTCTGGCGCGAGGTGCTCGCCGAGAAGCAGACCACGCGGCTCTTCTCGGCGCTCAAGCGCATCCTCTCGCTGCTCGTCGCTCTCGCGATCGTCTGCGCGCTGGCCTTCGCGATGGGCGATCCGCGCTACCTCGGCGCCAGCGAGGACGCGCGGACCACCGTCGTGCTGGTCGACGCCTCGGCGTCGATGCAGGCGACCGACGTCGCGCCCGATCGGCTCTCCGCCGCGGCCCGCGAGGTCGAGCGGCTGATCGACGGGCTCGGCGGCGCCGACCGGATGCTGATCGCGCAGATGGATCGCACGACGGTGCCGCTCACGCCGCTGACCCAGGAGCCCTCGCTGCTCCGCGAGGGGCTCACGCGCGTCGAGCCGACCGATCTGGGCGCCGATCTGCCTCGCGCGCTCCGGCTCGCGATGGACGTGCTGCGAGACCAGCCGCGGCCTCGCGTGGTGATCGTCTCGGACGGAGTGCTCGGCGAGGGAGGCGAGGCGGAGGCGCGGGCACGCGAAGCGGGCATCGAGCTCACCTTCCTGCCGATCGGCGAGGGCGGGCGGAACGTGGCGATCACCGCGTTCAGCGTGCGTCGCTACCCGCTCGACAAGAGCCGCAGCCAGGCGCTCATCGAGCTCTGGAACCCGACCGAGCAGGACGAGGCGGTCGAGCTCACCTTGATGGGCGACGGCGAGCCCATCGACGTCTCGCGGCTCGAGGTGCGGGCGGGCGAGCGCCTGCGCCGCGTCTTCGAGGATGTCTCGGGCGCCGACCGCACCCTCGAGGCGCGCGTGACCCTGGCCGGAGGAGCGCGCGACGCGCAGCCCGCCGACGATCACGCCTACGCACGGCTACCCGAGCGGCGCCGGGCGCGCGTCCAGTGCGTCACGACCGGCAACCTCTACCTCGCGGCGGCGCTCCTGCTCGACGAGTACCTCGAGGTCGTCGAGGTCAGCCCCGCCGAGTACCCCGCGCCCGGCCGCTTCGACGTCACGATCTTCGACGCGTGGGTGCCGCCCTCGCCTCCCGAGAGCCACGCGATCTACCTGCACCCCGCCCCGGCAGGAGGCGCGACCGGCGGCCCCTTCACCGTGACCGGTGCCGTGCCGCGGCCCTTCTTCGATCGCATCGAGCGCGATCACCCCATCGTGCGCTTCACCGCGCTCGGCGACGTCAACGTCGCGGAGGCGCTCGCGGTCGAGCTCCAAGACGGCGACCGCGTCGTCGCGGGGGACGCGCGCGCGCCGCTCATCGTCACCGGCACGCGCGCCGACAAGCGGATGGTCGCGCTCCTCTTCGACGTCCGGCGCAGCGACCTCCCCTTGCGGATCGCCTGGCCGCTCCTGCTGTTGAACAGCATCGACCTCTTCGTGCAGGAGGACGCGGGCTACCTCTCGAGCTACGAGACCGGCGCGACCTGGTACGTCCCGGTGCCCGCCGGCGCCGAGGTCGCGACCTTGATCACGCCGAGCGGGGAGGAACACCGCGTCCCGGTGGTCGACGGGCGCGCGGTGGCCACCGGCTCGCGCGCGGGCTTCTACACGCTGCGCTACGACAGCCTCGGCGCCGATCAGCAGGACGTCTTCGCCGCGAACCTCGGGCCGAGCGAGGAGGCGGTGATCGAGCCCGCGGAGCGGCTCGAGCTCGGCGGCGCGGAGGCGCCGCGCCCCGCCTTCGGCCGCGCGGGCGTGCGGACCGAGATCTGGATGGTGCTGGTCCTCGCGGTGCTCGGCGTCGTGCTGGTCGAGTGGTTCACCTACCACCGGAGGCTCACCGTATGAGCCGCGCGCGCTTCGGAGTCGGCCTCGGGCTCGCGCTCCTCACCAGCGCGGCGGCGGCCGCCTCGATCTTCCACTGGTCTTCCCGGACCGAGTTGACGCTCCAGCTCTACGGCGAGCGCTACGAGCTGCTCGCGCCGGGCTGGCTCGCCGTCGCCGGCGTCATCCCGCTGCTCTTCTTCGGCCTGAGCCTCTCGCTCGCCGATCTGCCGCGCGCCCAGCGCTGGCTCAGCGCGCTCGTCCGCTCGCTGCTCGTGCTCGCGCTCGCGCTCGCGCTCGCGCGGGTCGCCCGCACGACCGACGCGACCAAGGTCAGCACGATCTTCCTCGTCGACGTCTCCGACTCGGCGACGGACGCCTCGCTCGAGGCGGCGCGTGTGGCGGTGGCCGAGGCGTGGGCCGCGCGGGAGGACGGCGACGTCCAGCTCGTGACCTTCGCCCGAGACGCGCGCGTCGTCCCGCTCGATCGCGACGGCGAGGTGCCCGACGCGCTCGCGCGGCACGAGGACGGAGCCGCTTCGAACCTCGAGGCCGCTCTCCAGCTCGCGTACGGCCTCTTCCCTCCCGGCCACCTGCGCCGCGCGGTGCTGATCTCCGACGGCGGCCAGACGGAGGGCGATCTCCTCTCCGAGGCCAGCCGCGCGCGGCGCTTCGGCGTGAGCGTGAGCGTGCGCCCTTACCGGGAGGGCGTCCCGCGCGAGGTCGCGGTGCGCGGCCTCGTGATCCCCGAGCGGCTCCAAGTGGGTGAGCCCTTCCCCGTGCGCGCGCGCATCTTCTCGACCACCGACACACCGGCGCGCCTGCGCCTCTACCAAGGCGAGACGCTCAACGGGCTCGAGGGCATCAAGGACGTCGAGCTCCATCGCGGCGAGAACGAGATCGAGCTGCGGTCTGTCGTGCGCGTCGCGGGGCCGGTCACCTACGCGCTGAGCGTCGAGCCCGAGGGCGCCGATCGCTTCCGCGCGAACAACCGCTTCTCGACCACGGTGGTCGTCCCCGGGCGCCCGAGCGTCCTCTACGTCGAGGGCACCGAGAGCCGCGCGAGCTACCTGGCGCGCGCGCTCACCGCGGGCGACTTCGAGGTCGACGTGCGAGGCCCGCGCGCGCTCCCGACCTCGGTGCGCGAGCTCGAGCGCTACGACTTCGTGATCCTCTCCGACGTCCCCGCCGATCAGGTGAGCCTCACCCAGCAGGACGCGATCGAGCGCTACGTACGCGATCTCGGCGGCGGCTTCCTGATGGCGGGCGGTGAGAGCGGCTTCGGGCTCGGCGGCTGGCAGGGCACGCGCCTCGAGCGCCTCTTGCCCGTGCGCATGGACGCCGAGCGCCGCCGCGATCAGCCCTCGCTCGCGCTCGCGCTCGTGATCGACAAGAGCGGCTCGATGCAGGGCGTGAAGATGGAGCTCGCGAAGGAGGCGGCGGTCGCGACGGCCCAGATGCTCGGCGCCGAGGACTACATCGAGGTCATCGGCTTCGACTCGCAGCCCACGCGCGTGGTGCGCATGCAGAGCGCGCGCAACCGCCTCCAGATCCAGCGGGACATCGGCCGGCTGACGCCGCGCGGCGGCACCGCGATCTTCCCCGCGCTCGACATGGCCTACCAGGACCTCGTCGTGACGCGCGCGCGCATCAAGCACGTGATCCTCCTGACCGACGGGCAGACGCAGGAGTCGGGGATCCCGGAGGTCGTGCAGGCGATGTACGCCGAGGGGATCACGGTGAGCATGGTCGGCCTCGGCGCAGACACCAACCGCGCGCTGCTCTCGCACCTCGCGACGCTCGGCGGCGGCCGCGCGTACTTCACGACCGACCCCCACAACATCCCGCGCATCTTCATGCGCGAGACGAGCTACGTCGCGCGCTCGAACGTCGTCGAGGAGTACTTCCGGCCGACGGTGAGCGAGCGCGCCGACTTCCTGCGCGGCATCGATCTCGGCAGCGCGCCCTTCCTCCACGGCTACGTGGCGACGCGGGCGAAGCCGACCCCCGCGCAGGTGACGCTGGTGAGCGAGCTCGGCGAGCCGATCCTCGCGCGCTGGCGCGTAGGCCTCGGCTGGTCGCTCGCGTGGACCAGCGACGTGAAGAACCGCTGGTCGGTCGAGTGGCTCCGCTGGCCCGGGTACTCGCGCTTCTGGACGCAGCTCGTGCGCGAGCACATGCGCCAGCGACGCCGCCAGACGCTCGACATGACCGCGGAGGTCACGGGCGGCGAGGTGCGCGTGGTGGTCGACGCGATCGGCGGCGACGACGAGTTCCTCAACGAGCTCACCTCCACCGTGCACGTCGAGGGGCCGATGGGCGGGCCCGGCGGCGAGGCCCGGGTCAGCGAGGATCACCCGCTGCGCCAGACCGCGCCGGGCCGCTACGAGGCGCGCTTCCCGCTCGCGCAGTACGGATCGTTCGTGCTGACCGCGGAGCACCAGCAGGGCGATCGCACCGTCGCCGAGAGCAGCGCGCAGCTCTCGAACCCCTACCCGCGCGAGTACATGACCCTCGAGCCCGACGTGGGGCTGCTCGAGCGGGCGGCGGCGCTGACCGGGGGCGCGGTCGAGCCGAGCGCCGCGTGGCTCTTCGATCCTCGGGGCGAGCACATCCGCCATCACGAGGAGCTCTGGCCGAAGCTGCTCTTCGCCGCGTTGCTGCTCTTCGTCTTGGACTTACTTCTGAGGCGCGTGCGGCTCTTCGATCGTAAGTTCCGCGCGCCGGCGCACCCCGCGCGAGCCGGACGCCGAGCGTAGAGAGCCCGAGGGCCGCGCGTTGCTTGACTGAGGTGCGCTCCGCTCTAAATTCGCGTGCCCTCGCGCAGGGGCCGCACCGCGGTGCTCGATCGAGTTCGTGATCGAGCCCGTTGATCGAAATCGGGTGCGCGTGCCGACTCCAGATCCCTTACGATGATGAGAGCGCGCGGCGGCGCACCGAGACGAGGCGACCATGGCAGCAACTCCCGCATCAGCGACCGAGACCGAGCACGAGGACGTGCACATCCAGGGTGGAGAGCTCGAGCGCTTCCGCCGCATCCTCGAGGAGAAGCGGCTCTCCATCGTGCAGAGCGCGCAGGCCAGCCTCGAGCAGGACATGCAGCTCGACACCAACGAGATGCCTGACGAGGTGGACCTCGCGTCGAGCGAGTACATCCAGTCGTTCGCGCTGCGGCTCCGCGGTCGCGAGCGCAACTTCCTCGACAAGATCGAGACCGCCCTCAAGAAGATCGACGCGGGCGAGTTCGGGGTCTGCGAGGACTGCGGCGAGCCGATCGGCCTCAAGCGCCTCGAGGCGAGGCCCGAGACCACGCTCTGCATCCGCTGCAAGGAAGACCAGGAGCGCACCGAGCGGGACTTCAAGGGCTGACGCGAGCCTGCTCGGGCCCCATGGTCTGGGGGCTCGGGGAGGGGCAGGAGGCTGGCGCGATGGCGGTCGAGGATCTCGACGACGAGACGTTCGAGGCGAAGCTCGCGGAGACGGAGCACGCCGTGGTGGACTTCTACGCGGGCTGGTGCGGCCCGTGTATGTTGTTCAAGCCCAAGTTCAGGCGGCTCTCCGAGGAGTACCCGCACGTGAAGTTCTTCGTCTGCGACGGGGAGCGTGCGCCGAACGCACGCAAGACCGTGCACATCGAGAACCTCCCGTACTTCGGCCTCTACGAGAACGGGACGTTCGTCGAGGGCTTCACGAC
>JAEZBP010000843.1 GCA_023427125.1 Pseudomonadota bacterium
CGCCGAGGATCGTCCACTCCTACGTCCGCGGTACGTGAACGCACGGCCCGAGGAGCCGGATGCGGTAACTCCGCACGTCCGGATCTGTGGGAGCCCCGGGGGAGCAATCCCCCGGGGCCACCCGACCCCGCCGCCAGCCTTCGTCGGGGCGAAGAGCCCGCCGATGCAGCCGCCCACCGCCAACCTTCGTCTGGGCGGAGAGCCCGCCGATGCTGCCGCCCATCGCCAACCCTCGCCGGGCGGAGAGCTCGCCGACGGAGCGCGTGCGAGCGAGCGGCTGAGTGTCAGAAGCGGCCGCTCGCGCTGATCCCGTTGGGCAGGACGCTCACCGAGATCCACGTGCCCTGGTTGCCGAACCAGGCGAGGAGGCCGGCGCCCACCGCGACGCCCGCCGTGCCGAGGCCGAGCAGGACACCGCCGATGCCCGTGAGGATCGGCGCGCGATCGCGGTTCGCCTCGACGGCCGACCACAGGGTCCCGTCAGGCGCGTTCTCGATGGAGTTGACGTCGTCGACGCCGATCGCGAGGAGGATGCCGCCCGCGATGCCGACGGCCATCGACGCGGTGATGGTCGCCCACCCGATCACGCGCTCCTCGCTCCACCGCGCAGTGGGCACGACGACCTCGTCGTCGTCGGCCTCTTCGTCACCGGTGTCGTCCGCGTCTTCGTCCGCAGGCTCATCGGCGACGTCGTCTGCGTCGGGGCTCGTGCCCGTGCCCATGCCCATGCCCGTGCCCGCGTCGGTGCTCGTGTCCGTGCTCGTGTCCGTGCTCGTGTCCGTGCTGTCCGTGCTCGCGCCCGTGTCCGCGTCTGCGTTCGCGTCCGTGTCTGCGTTCGCGTCCGTGTCTGCGTTCGCGTCTGTGTCTGCGTTCGCGTCTGTGTCTGCGTTCGCGTTCGTCGTCGCGTCCGTGCCCGGAGCGTCGCCCTCTTGCGCAGCCGCGCCGCTGGCCATCGCGAGCACGAGCATCATCGTCACTGCGGCAAGACGTCGCACGGCCGCGAGTCTCGCGGGGTGCCCACCGCCGGTCAAGCGTTGCGCCGCCTCTCGACGCGTGATGCCATGCGCCGGCCTTGTCCCGCCGGCTCCTCGCTGTGCTCGCCGCGCTCATCGCGTGCTCGCCGTCCATGGCGCGCGCACAGGAAAGAGAGCCAGAGGACGCGCGCGAGGAGTCGCCGGCCCTCGGCGTCGAGGCCCGCGTCGATCCGGAGCCCGACGACACCGGCGGCGGTCGCGCGCGCGACGAGGTGACCCGCCGCGAGCTGGAGGAGCGCATCCCTCGCTCGGCGCCCGACGCGCTGCGATCGATCCCGGGCGTGACCGTCCAGCAGAGCGGCCACGGGCAGGCCAGCCCCTACGTCCGCGGCCTCACCGGGCAGCAGGTCGTCCACCTCTTCGACGGCATCCGCCTCAACAACGGCACCTATCGCCAGGGCCCGAACCAGTACTTCTTCACCGTCGACTGGCTCAGCCTCGAGCGGATCGAGGTCGTGCGCGGTAGCGCCTCGACGCGCTGGGGCTCGGATGCGCTCGGCGGCGCCATCCTCGCCGTGCCGCGCGAGCGCCTGCCCGATCCGGAGCAGCGCGGCCTCCACCTCGAGCCGCGCCTCTCCGCGCGCTTCCGCTCGCAAGACCTCGAGTGGGGCGGGCGCGCGGAGCTGGGCGCCGATCTCGGCGATCGCACGGCGTTCCTCGGCGGTGTGGGCTTCCGCGACGCGAGCTTGCTCTCGTCGGGGGGCGTGGTCGGGAGCGCGATCGACGGCTCGCGCGCGCTCGTGCCGCGCTTCGCCGAGGAGCTCGCCGGCCAGCCGATCGGAGCCTGGCGCACCCAAGCCGGCACCGGCTTCTCCGAGCTGACCTTCGACGGCCGCCTCGTGCATCGCGTCGCGCCCCGCCTGCGCCTCGTCGCCGCGGCGTACGGCTACCTCCAGAGCGATGCGCCGCGCACCGACCGCTGCCCGCCGCCCGAGGCGCCGGCCGACGAGTGCCTGCGGGTCGCCGAGCAGCTCCGCACCCTCGCCTACGTCGCGCTGCGCGGCGACGCGGGGCAACACCTGCGCGACGTCGACCTCGTCCTCTCCTACCAGCGCCACCAGGAGCGGCGCGAGAACGAGCGGCCGCGCTCGCTCGTCCGCTTCGACTGGCGCGACGCGATCGACACGCTGGGCCTCGCGTTCTCCGCCGCCACCGAGCGGGTCCGCCTCGGCGAGGGCGCGAGCCTGCGCCTCCGCTACGGCCTCGACGCCTACCTGGATCGCGTGAGCTCGTCGGCGACCCAGACGCTGACCGACCTCGACTACACCCGCGCGCTCAGCCGCGGCCAGTACCTCGATCGCTCCCTCTACTCGACGCTCGGCACCTTCCTCTGGCTCGATCTCGCGCCCGCGCCCTGGCTCATCGTGCGGAGCGGCGGGCGGCTCGGCGTGATCGGCGTGCGCGCGCCCTCCGACCCCGAGTCGGGCACCGAGGGGGTGCGCTCGGACTTCGGCGTCTGGATCGGCCGGGTCGGCGCCGAGCTGCGGCCGCTCCGCGAGCTCTCGATCCTCGTCAACGTCGATCAGGGCTTCCGCGCGCCGAACCTCGACGATCTCACCTCGCGCCAGCAGACCGGGCCCGGCTTTCAATTCGAGAACCCCGAGCTCCGCCCCGAGCGCTCGACCAGCTTCGAGCTCGGCGGCCGGCTGCGGCTCCCCTTCCTCGTGCTCGACGCGTGGGCCTTCGCGACGCTCCTCGAGGACACGATCGTCCGCACCCCGCGCCGGACCGATGACTGCCCGCCGCACACGCCGCAGTGCCAGGCGTCGCGCACGCAGATCTCGCTCTCGAACGCGCCCGGGCTCGCCACGATCTTCGGCGTGGAGGGGGGCCTCACGCTGCTCTTGCCCGAGGGCGTCACGGCGCGCGCGACGGTGGCCTATGCGTGGGGCGAGTCGCCGGATCCTGCGAGTGACGATCGGGTGCCGCTCTCGCGGGTGCCTCCACTGAACGGCACGCTCGAGGCGCGCTGGCGGCACGCGGAGACCGGCGTCTACGCGGGCGCGGCGCTGCGCTGGGCGACCACCCAGGATCGGCTCGCGCCGAGCGACGCCTCGGACGCGCGCATCCCGGCGGGCGGCACCCCGGGATGGGCGACCGTCGATCTGAGCGGCGGCGTCCGGGTGGACCAGCGGGTCCTGGTCGGCGTGGTCGTGGAGAACCTCTTCGACGTCGCGTACCGTGTGCACGGCTCGAGCATCAACGCGCCGGGGATCGGCGTGATGGCGACGGCCTCCGTGCAGCTCTGGCCATGGTGATTCTTCGATGAAGCTCCTCCTCGCGACTTGTGCTCTGGTCCTCGTGGGCTGTGATACCGGGGGCGTTCCGTCCGACGCCGCGCTGCCCGACGCGCTCGCCTCCGACGCGGGCCCGATCGCGCCGCCGCAGTGCGAGGGGC
>JAEZBP010000849.1 GCA_023427125.1 Pseudomonadota bacterium
GCCCCTCGCACTCGCTCCACGCGCCCTCCGCGCAGCGCTGCGTTCCGGGCCCGCACACCGCGTCGCACGCGCGCTCGACGATCAACACGTCGCACGCGGTCCACGCGCCTCCTTCGCAGGACTGCACGCCAGCGCCGCAGGCGTCGGTGCAGCCGCGCTCGAAGACGAGCGGCTCGCACGCCGACCACTCTCCGCCCACGCACGCCTGCACGCCCGGCCCGCAGCCGCTCGTGCACGATCGCATCCCAGCGTCCGCGCAGGCCTCGCCGAGCGCGAGCTCGGTGCGCGCGCCGCACCCCGCCACCAGCGCCATCACGAGAGCGAGCCGCGCCTCCATCCCCGCCGAGCCTAAGTGAGCCCAGAGAGTGTGGCGAGAGCGCCGCCCTCGGAGCGCCGAGCGGAGCGGTACGCCGCTGACGGGACACCGGGGACGGGGAGCGCCAACCGGTCAGGAGGGCGCGTAGCGCGGCCTACGCGCTCGCGAAGCGCGCGCACAGCCAGCTCAGCCTGCGCGGAGGATCGGATCGGAGGGGCGCCAGTCGCTCAGCGCGGTGCCGGGGTAGGTCGGTACGCGGTAGCGACGCGCTCGAACGCGCTCGAGGCTCGTCGCGCCGGCCGTGACGACGGGGATGTGTCGGAACGAGGTGGTCGCGTAGAACATCCGGTAGTGGAAGAAGTTCTTCTGCACGATCACGTCGGCGTCGCGCGCCGAGAGATCGAGCATGCGCCAGAACTTCGGCGCGATGGGCAGCGGCGGCCGCTCGGTCACCGCGAGGCTCACCGACCCGAAGTCGAGCCGCAGCATGCGACCGAACACCTCGTCGGCCTTGGCGCCGAGCCGGACGTCGAGCTCGACCGGCGGCTGCTCGTAGCCCGGCGTGCCCCGCAGCACGACCTCGGCGCGGCGGCCGACCGGCGCGTCCCAGAGCGCCTCGACCAGCGCCGGATCGTGCACGGGGACATACGCGCGGAGATCCCGATCGTCCTCGCGCAGCGCGAGCGCGATCCGCGTGTTGCCGCCCGGCGCGCCGGCGCCGACGATGTCGTCGACGTCGACGAAGGTCACCGGGCCGAGCTTGCGCCAGAGGCTCGCGCGCGCCTCGTCGAGCGCCTCGTCGACCCCGAGCATCGGCGGCAGCGGCGCCTCGCGCTCACGCCACGCGAGATCGGCGAGCCGCTCGGCGAGCGACTCGGCGAGCGCGCGGTCTGCGTCGGTGCTCACGTGCACGGCCCAGCCGAGGTCGTCGGCGTCGGTGTAGGGATGCACCATGAAGAGGCTCGTGCTGAGCACCCGCGGATCGCGCTCCATCGCGCTCATCGCGCGGAAGACCGAGCGCATCGGCGCGAGGAAGTCGATGGTGACCCCGCCTCCGAGCACCATCGGCAGCTTGCGCCACGCGTGCACCGGCGCGCACTGCCCCCGCAGCGCGCGGATCAGGCGGTTGCCGGCGCGGTAGCCGGTCGGCGCGAGATCCCAGTGCGGGTTGGTGCGATAGGCGATCAGCACGTCGACCGGATCGATCATCCCGGCCGTGAGGTTGCCGTGGAGATCGTAGCTGACCGCGATCTTCGCCTCCGGGCCGAGCGCTTCGCGCACGCGCCGCAGGATCACCGCCTCCGGCGACTCGCCGAGCCCGACCACCTGCATCGATCCATGCAGGGCGAGGTAGACGCCGTCGAGCGTGCCCGCGCGCTCGAGCCGATCGAGCAGCCCGCCGAGCAGCCACTCGAAGGTCTCGGCCGTCACCGGCCCGCTCGGCACGGCGAACGCCGACGAGAGCGGCACGGTCTCGACGCCGCCCGCGAGCCGCGCCGCCTGCACGAAGCCGGTGAGCTCGGCGTGCGGAAAGATCTTGTCGAGCTCCCAGCCCCGGAGGCTCGCGGCCTCTCGGAGCGCGCCGCCCTCGAGGTGGTGGAGCTGCGTGAAGCTCTCGCGCGTCGTCACGAGCGGCGAGTAGGCGTTCGCCTCGTGGAAGATGCGCCCGTAGCCGATGCGAAGCGGCCGCCCGCCGCGGCCGAGATCCCTTCCGATGCTCAAGAGCGCCTCCTGCTCGACGAGGCTTCGAGCATCGCACGCGCGCCGGGCGCCGTGGGCTCTCGGACGCACCGAGCGCTCATCGCGCGCGTCGCGTATACGCCACGCTCCGCGTGTTCTCCGCGAAATGCTCGAGTACAGCGGCGAAACTCGGTGCGCGTGTATTCTCGCGGTTAACAGTTTCGCCCCGCGAGCGGTGGCGCGGCCGGCTCGGCGACCGCAAGCTGGCCTCCGTGCCCCGCGCCTCCGAGCTCGACGTCTTCCAGTACCTCGACTACCGCGCGTTCCTGCGCGACTGGTACCAGGCGCACAACAAGGACGGCCGCTCGTTCTCGTTTCGCGCCTTCGCGCGGCGGGCCGGCCTGAAGTCGCCCAACTACCTCAAGCTCGTGATGGACGGCGATCGCAACCTGACGCCGCAGACCGCCGAGCGCTTCGCGAAGGGCCTCGGCCTCGAGGGCGACGCCGCGAGCTACTTCATCGATCTCGTCGGCTTCAACCAGGCCGCCAGCCAGAGCGAGCGCAACAAGCAGTACGCGCGGCTGACGAGCTTCCGCGGCTACCGCAAGGCGCACAAGATCGACCTCGCCCAAGCGGCCTACCACTCGGCCTGGTACATGCCCGCGATCCGCGAGATGGCGGCGAGCCCGAGCATGTCGAGCGAGCCCGACTGGATCGCCGAGCGCCTGCTCCCGCCGATCACCCGGACCGAGGCGCAGCGCGCGATCGAGACCTTGCTCGCCCTCGGGCTGCTCGTGCGCGACGAGGCGGGCGACCTCGCGCAGGAGGACGCGATGGTCTCCACCGGGCCGGAGATCCAGGGCCTCCACATCGTCAACTATCACCGCGCGATGATGGAGCGCGCCGCCGCCTCGATCGATCTCGTGGCGCCCGAGGAGCGCGACATCTCCTCGCTCACGCTCTGCGTGGGCGAGGATGGGCTGCGCCGCCTCAAGGCCCGCGTGCAGCGCTTTCGACGGGAGTTGCTCGAGCTCTCGGCGCTCGACGATGATCCGGTGCAGGTCCTCCAGATCAACTTCCAGCTCTTCCCGCTGACGAAGAGCCTGCGCGACGAGGGTAACGAATGAAGAGGCTCCTTCCGGCGGCGCTCGCGCTCGCCTTCGCGCTCGCGGGCTGCTTCGGCACCGAGACGGGCAATCCGTCGCTGGCGCTCGTCTCGATCGACACCCACTCGAGCGATCCGGCGAGCGTGTCGGTGCGCGAGGCCACCGGGCAGCTCGTGATCGACGAGGCGTGGATCGGCTTCGGCGCGAGCGCGCTCGTGCCCGAGGGCGGCTGCCCGGGCGGAGGCGGCGCGATCGCGAGCGGCCTGCTCGGCGCGGGCGATCACGCGGCGCCGGGCGCCCTCTCGTTCGACATCGAGCTCGCGGACAGCGCGTCGTTCTGCGGGCTCGTCGCGCCCTTCACGCCGCCTCTCGGGGCGCTCCCCGCGGGCGCGCCGCCGGAGCTCGCCGGGCGCGCGCTCGTGCTGCTCGGTCACCTCGCGGACGGAACGCCGGTGCGGATCACCAGCGCGTTCGAGGGCGAGGTCCTCGTCCGTGACGCGGGCGGCGGCAGCTTCGCGCTCGAGGAGGACGCGCCCGGCCTGCTCGTCGGGCTCGACGTGGCGCGCTGGCTCTCCGGCGTCGACCTGAGCGGCGCGGCGCGCGAGCCGGACGGCAGCGTCGTGCTCGACGACACGAGGAACACCGCCCTGCGCGACGCGCTCGACGCGCGCGTCCCCGAGGGCGTGGAGCTCTACCGCGACGAGGGCGCCGACGGCGTGCTCGATCCGGTGCCGGTCCTGATCGGACGCGGCTCGATCTAGCGAGCTCGGCTCGCGGGAGCAGAGGTGTGGGCCGGGGCGACTCCCCGCGCTCGAGGGCGAGGTGCGTCCGCGCGCCGCGCTCGGTGACCGGGAACGAAAGACGGGAGAGAGACATGCACGCTTGGAAATGGACGGACACGAGGAAGAGGGCGAGCGCGTCCGCGCTCTGCTTGTCGATCGCGCTGGCGCTCGCCGGCTGCGACGGCGGCATGGAGGAGGTCGCGACGGGGCTGCGCGTCGTGCACCTGAGCCCGGACGCGCCGAACATCGACGCGTTCGTCGACGGGCAGGGGCCGGTGGTCTCCGATCTCGCCTTCACCGAGTCGAGCGAGCGGCTCGCGATCGCGCCGGGCGAGCACGACGTCCAGATCAGCGCGACGGGCGCCGGCGCCGACGCGGCGGTCGTCACCCTGAGCGACGTGCGGATCGCGGAGGGCGCGCGCTACACGGCGTTCGCCTTCGGCGATCTCGCGAGCCTCCAGGCGGCCACCGTCGAGGACAGCACGCAGGGCCTCGCGACCGGCCACGTCCGGGTCCGCGTGATCCACACCGGCCTCGGCGTCGGCACCGTCGACGTCTACGCGATCGGCGATGGCCAGCCGGATCTCATCGCGGAGAACCTCCGCTACGGCACCGCGGCCGAGCCGGTCGACATCCCGACCGACGCGTTCACGGCCGGCATCGACGTCGACGACGACGGCGCGGCCGATCTGCTCTACGCGATCCCGGCTCTGCCGGCGGGCAGCGCCGTCAACGTCTTCGCCACCGTCGACGACGAAGGGGCGGTCTTCCTGCTCGCGCAGCTGCCCACCGTGACGGCGCGCATCGACGCCGTCAGCCAGCGCCTGCGCGTGGTGCACCTGAGCCCCGACGCGCCCGCGGTGACTCCCCTCTTCGCGGGCGCGCCGCTGCCGGAGCTCGGGGCGATCCGCTTCCCCTCGAGCAGCGACTACGCGGCGATCTCGGTCGCCGAGGGCGAGCTCGCCGTCACGACCGACGGCACGGTGGGCACGTCGGTGCTCAGCGCCCCGCTGACCTTCGAGGACGGCCGCTCCTACACGGCCGTGGCGTTCGGAAAGGTGGCGAGCCTCGGCGCGCTCTTCTTCGAGGACGATCGCCGCGGCCTCGCCGCGAGCGACATCCGCGTGCGGGCGATCCACGGCGCGCCGGACGTCGGCCAGGTGGACCTCTTCAACGTCGCCGCCGACGGCACGGCGAGCCGCCTCCTCGCCGACGTGGACTTCGGCGACGTCGCCGAGCCGCTCGATCTGCCCGCCGGCGCCTACACGCTCGGCGTCGATGTGAATGACGACGCCAGCCCGGACCTCTACTTCGAGCTGCCCGCGCTCGAGGGCGGCACGCTCGCGAACGTCTACGTGACCCAGGAGGCCGGCGGCGACGTCTTCGTGCTCGCGCAGCTCGATGGGGCCACGACCGCGCGGATCGACCCCGCCGAGTCCGAGATCCGCGTGCTGCACCTGTCGCGCGACGCCCCCAACGTCGACGTCTACGCGGGCGGCGTCGCAGCGATCACCGATCTCGCGTTCAAGCAGCAGTCGGCGACGCTGACCGTCCCGAGCGGCACCCTCGCGGTCGCCGTCACCGCGGCCGGCGCCGCGATGGAGACCGCGGTCCTCGCGGCGAGCCTGAGCCTCCTGCCGAACCGCGCCTACACCGTCGTCGCCTACGACGACCTCGCCTCCATCCAGGCGCTCGTCCTCGAGGACGACGCCGCAGGGATCGCGGCGACCGACATCCGCGTGCCGATCACCCACGTCGCGCCCGAGGTCACCCGCGGCGACGTCTACGTGCTGCTCAGCGGCGGCACCACCTTCGGCGCGCAGCTCGTCGACGACTTCGGCTTCGGGGAGACGCCCCCGGCGATCGACGTCCCGGCCGGCACCTACACGATCGGCTTCGACGCCGAGGCCAACGGCGACATCCAGGCGATCTTCGATCTGCCGCTGCTCACCCCCGGCAGCTACGCGCGCGCCCACGTCTTCCAGGAGGCCGACGGCAGCGTCGGCGTCCTCGTGCAGCTGCGCGACAGCATCGTGATCGTCCCCGCGCGCTAGCGCCGCTTCTTCCCCTCGGCTGGCGCGCGCGCGCCAGCCGAGGGGAAGAAGCGGCGCTAGCG
>JAEZBP010000853.1 GCA_023427125.1 Pseudomonadota bacterium
GGTGGTGGTCGGCCAAGAGCGCGTGGTCGACGACGTGCTGGTCTGCTTGTTCGCCGGCGGGCACGTGCTCCTCGAGGGCGCGCCGGGGCTCGGCAAGACCTTGCTGGTGCGCACGCTCGCCGAGGCGCTCGCGCTGCGCTTCTCGCGCATCCAGTTCACGCCCGATCTGATGCCCGGCGACATCGTGGGCACCAACGTCGTCGTCGAGGACGAGCGCGGTCGCAAGCGCTTCGAGCTCGCGAAGGGCCCGATCTTCGGGCAGATCGTGCTCGCCGACGAGATCAACCGGGCGACGCCCAAGACGCAGAGCGCGCTGCTCGAGGCGATGGCGGAGCGTAGCGTGACGATCGCCGGCACCGTGCATCGGCTCGAGGAGCCCTTCTTCGTCCTAGCCACCGAGAACCCCATCGAGATGGAGGGGACCTATCCCCTGCCCGAGGCGCAGCTCGATCGCTTCCTCTTCAAGGTGCTGGTGCCCGCGCCCGACGAGGACACGCTGGTGGCGATCCTCGAGCGCACCACAGGGACCGCGAGCGGCGTGGTGCCGCAGGTGATCGACGGGCCCACGCTGCTCGCGCAGCGCGCGCTGGTGCGCGAGGTCTACGTGCCCGAGGCGCTGACCCGCTACGTCGCGCGGCTGGTGCGCGCGAGCGATCCGACGCAACCGGGCTGTGCGCCGAGCGCGAAGAAGCTCCTGCGCTATGGCGCGAGCGTGCGCGCGGCGCAGGCGATGGTGCTCGCCGCCAAGGTACGGGCATTGATGGAGGGGCGAGCTCACGTGTCCTTCGCGGATCTCAAGCAGGTCGCGCATCCCGCGCTCCGGCACCGGATCATCCCGAGCTTCGAGGCCGAGGCGGACGGAGTGAGCGCCGACGCGATCCTCGATGCGCTGCTCGCCGAGGTGCCCGAGGTGTCCGAGCGAGTGGCGGCGATCGCCGAATGACGCGCCTCGCCGTGCTCGCGTGCTTGTTGATGGCCACGCCGGCCGCTGCGCAGACGCGACCCGACCCCGTGCGCGTGGAGATCGACGCGCTCTTCGGCGAAGGGATGCTGCTCGGCCCGAGCTACACGCCGGTGCTCGTCACGCTCGAGAACCGGACGGATCAGGATCTCGCGGGCGAGCTCGAGGTCTGGATGGAGAGCTACGACGGGGGCCACGAGGGACACGTGGTGGCCCTCGATCTGCCGGCGCATCAGACGCGCCAGGCGAACCTCACTCTCTACGTGGGCCCGCTTCGGAATCATGTCAGCGCGCGCTACGTGTCCGCCGGCCGCGCGCTGGGCCGCGGCGCCGAGAGCGTGGTCTTCAACGGTGCGCAGGGCGTGGTCGTGCTCGGCGATCCGCCCCGGCTGCGGGGCGCGCTCCTCGACCTCGAGGTGGAGGAGGCGATGCCGCATGGGCCGCGGCAGGTGCGCGTGCCGATCGGAGCGGTCTCGATGGACGCGCGGAGCGGAGACCCGCTCCTGCCCGAGGAGCCCGCGGGGTGGGCCTCGGTGAAGGTGCTGGTCGCGAGCGCGCACGTGCTGGCGCGGCTGAGCGGTGGGCAGCGCGAGGCGATCGCGGACTGGCTGCGCACCGGGGGCAGGCTGCTCGTCCTTCCAAGGAGCGCCGCCGAGCTCGAGGCGCCGTTCCTACGCGAGCTGGCGGGGACGGTCGGCGCGGAGCCGAGCCGCGCTGGCAGCGCGCTGGTGTCCGAGGGGGTGCCGCACCTCGCGCTGAGCTGCCGCGAGGAGCAGCGCGCCGAGACCTTCGGCTGCTCGGCGCCGGTCGGGCTCGGGCGCGTCTATCTCGCGTCGTACGACGCGATGAGCGCCGCCGCGATCGAGACGGGCATGCCGCGCGAGCTGGTCCGCAGCGTGTATGCGGCGGCGGAGACGTCGAGACCGGTGCTCGCGTTCGGTCGCGGACACGACTCGGTCGATCCCGACGAGTACTACTATGGCGGCGCCTCGAGCTTCGGCGCGCTCCGCGCCACGCTCGATCCGAACGAGGGCTTTCGGCCCGCGCTGGTGCTCGCGGCGCTGGTGCTCTTGCTCTACGTGGTCGTCGTCGGGCCGATCAACTTCGGCTGGGTGCAGAGGAAGAACCGGCCGACGCTGGCGCTGATCACGACGCCACTGGCGGCGCTCGGCTGCATGATCGTGCTCTTGATCGTCGGCTACATCGGCAAGGGAGTGTCGATGCGCTACCGCCGCCTCGAAGTCGTCGAGCTGGTCGAGGGGCAAGAGCGCGCGCCGGCCCGTCGCTACACCGGGCTCTACTCCACGCGACCGGGCTCGTTCGATCTGCCGGTGACGCCGAGAGGCGAGATCGCGCGGAGGATCGACGGCGGCCGACAGAGCGGCCCCACGTACGTCCACGAGGGCCACGGCGTTCGGCTGGCGGACTTCCGCGCGGGGCTCTGGGAGACGGTGTTCTTGCGGGAGGATCGGATCGTGGACCTCGGCGGCACGATCCGCTTCGAGCGCGACGGCCGGAGGCTCTCGGCGGTGGTGAACGACTCGCCGCGCGCGCTGACGGACGCGTTCGTGGTCGACACGGGCGGCGCGCTCTATCGCGTAGGCGACGTCGCGGCGGGGACGTCTTCCATCATCCCGCGCGCATCCACCGACAGCGTGCGCGGAGACTGGTACGGCGCCGACGAGAGCCTCCGCCGCGCGATGCCCGACATCACCGAGGAGGACGCGCCGTACTTGCGGGGGCTCGTGCGGCTGATGATGGAGGACCTGGTACCTCGCGCCGGCGACGCGCCGGTGCTCTATGCGCGGGTGCCGCTGCCCCCCTCGTCCATCGGCGACGTCTTCTCGCACGAGGCCGACCACCGCTGGATCCGCGTAGTGGCGTCGATGCGCGGCGCGTCGGTCGCGTTCGCTCCTCCTCCCACCGATCCTGATGACGAGCTCTACGGTCCCTCCCATGCCGAGCTCGCCGGCGACGCGGGAGTAACGCGCGACGCGGGCATCCCGGAGGTGGGACCGTGATCGACGTCCAGCACGTGAGCCACTCCTTCGGCGCGCTCCGCGTCCTCACCGACGTGAGCTTCCGCGTACCGGCCGGCGAGATCTTCGGCTTCATCGGCCCGAACGGCGCGGGCAAGACCACGACGCTCCGCATGATCGCGACGCTGCTCGAGCCGCACGAGGGCCGCGTGCTCGTCGACGGGCTCGACGTCTGCGAGCGGCCGAGCGAGGTGCGCCGGGTGCTCGGCTTCATGCCGGACGGCTTCGGCGTCTACGAGCGCGTCACGATCCGCGAGTACCTCGAGCTCTTCGCCGCCGCGCACGCGCTGCCTCTCCCCCAACGCAAGCGCACCGTCGACGCGGTGATGGAGCTGACCGATCTCGGCTCGCTCCAGGATCGCCTGGTGCGCGCGCTCTCGAAGGGGATGAAGCAGCGGCTCGCGATCGCCCGCACGTTGCTCCACGACCCCAAGGTGCTGGTGCTCGACGAGCCGGCCAACGGGCTCGATCCTCGCGCGCGCATCGAGATGCGCGAGCTGATCGAGGACCTGGCGAAGATGGGCAAGACCATCGTGCTCTCGAGCCACATCCTCACCGAGCTGAGCGACATGTGCACATCGGTCGCGATCCTCGAGAAGGGCCGGCTGGTCGCCGCGGGCGCGGTCGACGCGATCGGGCAGGAGCTCAAGCCCGAGCGCGGCCTGCGGCTGCGCTTGCTCGCGCCTCCGGAGGACGCCATCGAGCGCCTGAAGCGCGCGCCGAACGTGATCGACGCGGCGCGCGATCCCGACGGCGCGTTCGAGCTCGCCTATCGCGGCGGCGACGAGGCCGTCGCGGCGCTGGTGGCGTGGGCGGTCGGCGAGGGCCTCTCGGTCGTGCGCGTCGAGCCCGATCGCAACGACCTCGAGCGCATCTTCCTCGAGGTCACGAAGGGAGAGCTCCAGTGAGCGCCCTGCGTGATCGCGCCATCGCCTTCTTCGCGGATCCGAACCCGATCCTCGTCAAGGAGCTTCGGGGCACGTTCCGAACCGCGCTCTTCGTGCGCTTCCTCTATCTCTCGACCGGCGTCATCGCGCTCCTCGTTCTCGCCGTAGGCGCGATCGGCGCCTCGGACGAGGTGCCGCCGGCCGAGGTCGGGCGGGTGCTCTTCCAGTTCTTCCTGGGCGCCGGCCTCCTGGTGATCACGCTCGTCGCGCCGGGCTACGCGTCGGCCGCGATCACGGCCGAGCGCGAGCAGGAGACGTGGGAGTCGCTCGCGCTCAGCGGGCTGAGCGCGTGGCGCATCGTCTGGGGCAAGCTCGCGGCTTGCTACGCGTCGATCGCGCTGGTGCTCGTCGCGCTCTCGCCGATCGTCGGCATCGCGTTCCTCTTCGGCGGGGTCTCGCCGGGCGAGGTGCTCGTCGGCTTCGCCTCGCTCCTCGTCGCGCTGGTGCCGGCCATCGCGTTCGGCATCGCGATCAGCGCGCGCCTCCGCTCGACGCGCATCGCGGTCGTGCTCGCGACGGTCTCGTTCGCGCCCCTCGTGCTGATGGGCCTGGCGCTGATGGGCGTGCTCAGCCAGCAGGCGTCGCACGCGTGGGGCGTCGGGATGGAGGGCCCGTTCTTCTACACCGAGGCGTTCGTCACGCGGATCGGCGAGCTCGACAGCTGGATCCTGCTCCTCGGGCTGCCGCTCTACGTGCTCGGGATGCCCTCGTGGTTCCTCGTCGCCTCGGCGGTCTCGGGGCTGCGCGCGCGGGCCGACGATCGCGCCGGCCCCATGAAGGTCTGGGCGATCGCGATGAGCCTCACCAGCGCGCCGATCGCGGCGGCGGTGGTCTCGCAAGCGGGCATGTCCGAGGACTGGGCGGTGGCCGCGGTGATGCTCCTCGGGGCGCTCCTCTTGGTCTACGGCCTGCTCTTCACCAACGAGCCCGCCCTCCCGTCACGGGGGTGGATCGCGCGGCAGGCGCGCCTCCCGCCCTGGCGCCGAGCGCTCGGCGTCCTCGGCGCGGGCGCCGCCGGGACGATGCGCTTCTCGATCGTGCTCTCGGTGCTCACGGCTCTCGGGTTCACTGCCGCGGTGATCGCGTCACGCCACGTCGTCGGCCACGCGAGCGTTCGAGAGGACCTGGCGTGCGTGGTGCTCGCCGCGAACGGCCTCGTCCTCTCGGTGCTCGCCGCGTCGATGGGCGCGTGGGTGCGCATCCGCTCGCAGAGCGGGCTCGCGGCGCGGGTGGCGACGCTCGCGAGCCTGGCGGCCGCCGCGGTGCTCCCCTTCCTCGCGGCGCTGCTGATCGACATCGACGCCATCCGCCACCTCGATCGCGAGACGCCGCTCATCGTGATGCTCTCGCCGCTCCACCCGGTCGTCATCGCCGCGCGCGCGATGGAGAATCGCATGGCCGACGCGCCCGAGGCCGCGATCTCCCTCGGTCTCTACGGCGCGCTCGCGGTCGCCTTCGTGGTGCTCGTCGAGGTCACCGTCCGCCGGCTCGCGCGGGACGACGCCGCGCGCCGCGCGCGCCTCCGGGATGCGCCATGAGCCTGCTCGACCCCGCGTTCATCCGGCGCCTCGCCAAGCTCGCGGTCGTCGCGCGCCGGCGCTTCGCGGG
>JAEZBP010000931.1 GCA_023427125.1 Pseudomonadota bacterium
GCGCGGCCCCCTCGAGGCGCGCGTCGAAGCCGCGGGGCGGCAGATCGAGCGCGAGCGAGAGCCCCTGCAAGAGGCCGAGCCCCGCCTCGTGGAGCTGCTGGCCGAGCGCGAGGTAGTCCTCGGCGAACGCCTCGTCCCCCTCGGGCCACACGTTGTCGGCGAAGATCGGCGGGTACTCGATGCGGCAGTCGGGGTCGACCGGCATCGGCGCGGCGAAGTAGCACTCCTTGAAGTCCGGCTGCCCGCCCGCGACCACCGCCTGCTCGGTGTTCGGCGGCGTCCACCCGCGCTGGTACCAGATGTCCGGCCGGTTGAGCTTCTCCTTCTCGGCCGGCGCGCGGTTCGTGAAGTCCACGAAGCGGTCGAAGACCCGCTCGCGCAGCGCGAGGTCGACGCCGTGGTTCGCGACGTACACGAGGCCGTAGATCGAGAAGCCGTCCTTGATGGCGTTCGCCGCGCTCATGCGGACCGCGCGATCGCTCGAGGCCAGGTCGGCGAGATCGATCGTCGGGATGCTCAGCTCCATCTCACTGCTCATGCGCTGCTCGTTCCCTTTCGTCGGGGCCGGATGATGACGGGGTGACCCCACCTCGTCCACCGACGGCCGCGCGCCTCGCTCGAGCGCGCGGGAACGGGCCCGCGAGTCGCGTCGATGGGCGCGCAATCCGCTGTCTCCAACCATCGACAGGTGTGGGTCGAGGCTCGCCCGGGCCAGCGACGGGGCATGCTTTCGACGTTACGCGCTCTCGCCTCGCCACGACGGGAGCGGGCCACAGGCCCCGGGCGCCACGAGGGCGGTCGCGGCGCGTGGACCGCCCCGGGGCATCACGGTTGCACAGTGGGCGCGCATGCCGGGCGAATGGAAAGTCATGCTCACGCCGAGCGTCTCGGTGACGTTCCTGATCCTCCTCGGGTGCACACCGAGCGAAGATGAGCCCGACGCCGGAGGGCGACCGTCGATCGACGCTGCGACACCGCACCACCACCGCGCCGAGATCTGGCGTGAGGCCTACGGCCCGGTCCTGCGCCGCATCCTCGCCACGCCGCCGCTCACTCCGGACGCGGGGACGAGCGCCCCCGATGGCGACGCCGGCGCGCCGAGCGCACCCCCCGACGCGGGGAGGTACATGCCCCCCGACGCGGGCACGTACGTGCCGACCGACGCGGGCGCCCTCTCCGCGGGAGGTCCGCTGCCCGTCGATCAGTGCGACGGCGCCTGGGTGCCGGACCGGCTCTTCACGGGCGAGGTGGCCCTGACCTTCGACGACGGCCCGAACGCCGCGACCACGCCGAGCGTGCTCGCCACCCTCCGCGCTCACCACGCGCCCGCGACCTTCTTCATCAACGGCCGGCTCGTGAGCGATCCCGCCGAGCGAGCGATCGTGGACGAGATCGTCGCCGACCCGAGCTTCATCCTGGCCAACCACACCTGGTCTCATCCGTCCCTCGACACGCTGAGCCTCGCGGGGGCGGCGGCGGAGGTGGACGGGGTCGAGGCGATCCTCCGCGCGCGCGGGGAGACGCGCTACTACTTCCGCTTTCCGTTCCTGCGCTCCACCTGCGGGACGATGCAGATCGTGCGCGACCGCGGGCTCATCCCGGTCGGCATCAACGTGGACAGCGCCGACTGGTGTTACGCGGGCGGAGCCGGCGTCTGCGAGTGGGAAGACGTCCCCGAGCGCTTCCGCGCGCACGGCATGATCGCCTTCGTCCTGCACCAGCTCTCGCTCACCGGCGGCGGGGTCCTCCTCCTGCACGACTATCACCCCTACACGGCGGCCCACCTCGACGCCCTGCTCGACGCCATCGAGGCGGCGGGCTACCGCTTCGTCCGGCTCGACGACGTGCGGGCGCTCCCCCGTTTGAACGGAGAGCGCTTCGTGGGTGACGCGTGCCGGAGCGACGCCGACTGCGCGTTCGCTGACGATGGCTATTGCCACGCCGCCGGCTTCTGCACGCTGCCCTGCGAGGGGACGTGCCCGAACCGGCGCGGCTGGGCCGCGATGTTCTGCGCGCCGGACGCGCCCGGCCGCGGCGCGTGCGTGCCGCGGTCGAGCCCCTTGAACGAGCACTGTCACTACGTGCCGGGGACCGCGGCCCGCTCGCTCCCGCGCTTCGTCGGCGCGAGCGGCCTCCCGGTGGAGTGGGCGGTGGTGTGCGCGCCTCCTTGAGCCACGCCGAGCTGCGGGCGCGGATCTACCGAAAGAGCGCGCCGGCGATCTTGCGGAACATGAGGCCTCCCACCCCGTCGGCCTCGCGTTGCCAAACCGCGAGGCCGAACTGGGGCCCGAACGCCACGTCGGCCATCGAGCCGTGGAAGGCGCTCGACTCGTCCTCGAGCGGCTGCGGCGCCGTCCAGCCGAGGGCGTCGAGCTCCGATCCGAAGATCGAGGGGACGCCGGCCATCGGCTGGCTCCAGACCGCGATCGCGCGCCCGTCGTCGCGCACCGCGGCCGCGGTGTAGCCGGGGTCGGCGCTCGTGACCTGCAGCACGGGCCGCCAGGCGCCGCCGGTGAGCTGCCGCGCCACGAGCTTGCACGGGCTGCACTCGCGCCAGACCACGAGCGCTTCGCCCGAGTCGGCCACCGAGAGCACCGGGTCGTAGCCCAGGCTCCCGTCGGGGTTGAACGCCGAGACGCTCGACCACGCACCGCCGGTGTGCCGAGCGACCTTCACGTCGCCGCCCGAGCCGCTGCGCCGCAGGCTGAAGAGGAGGGTCGCGTCGCCGGCCGCATCGACCCCCATCCGCGGCGCGAGCGCGTCGAAGGTCGAGCTCTCGAGGAGGGTGCTCGATCCGAGCGAGCCGCTCCCGGCGGTGAGATCGTAGCTGTAGATCGCGCCGCGCATCCCGAGCGTGGTCCCGATCCTCTCGGTCCAGGCCACGGGGACCCGCAGCGTCGTCCCGATCCTCGCGACGCCTGCGGCGATCCCGGAGGAGGACGTGCTCGCGCCGGAGACGACGACGCGGGGCGCCCAGCCGCTGCCCCTCACGTAGAGGCGCAAGTACGCGCGGTCGACGGCCGGGCTGGGCGAGTAGATCCACGCGCTCCATGCGACGACGATGTGCCCGTCGGTGGTCATGTCGAGCGAGCTCAGGTTGTACGACCGCCCCGTGCCCTCCGGCGGCTGCGCCTCCTCGATCGCGCTCCACCCGCCCGGCCAGCCGAGGCTCGCCTCGAAGCGCCGTACGTAGATGGACGGGTTTCCGGTGGTGCCGCGCCAGGCGACGACCGCGTTTCCGTCGTCGTCCATCGCGACCCGCGGGTTGGCGCCCTGGCTCGACGTCTCCGAGACCCGGTGGAGCGGGTCGAACGTGCGGGTCGCGTGGACGTAGCGACGGACCCACACGTCACCGTTGTCGTAGTAGATGACCAACGCGGTGCCGTTCCGAGAGATCGCGACCCGCGGCTCGGAGTTGTTGACCTCGTCGGCGCTGTCGTCCTGCCCGATCCGGATGAAGGGCTCCCAGACGGGATCCGGCGGCGGCCCCCCGTCGAGCGGCCCCGCGTCGGGCGGCCC
>JAEZBP010000935.1 GCA_023427125.1 Pseudomonadota bacterium
CAGCAGCCCTGGTACGGGCAGCAGCAGCAACAGCAGCAGCAGCCCCCGCCGCCGCCCCGCCAGGATCCGCCGCCGCCGCCGGCGGCGGCGCCGAGCGCCGGCCGTGACGACCACCAGCGCGTGGTGAACCGCCTCGCGGTGGGCTACCAGGGCGCCACGCTCATCCCGATCGGCGACCTCGCGGCTGGCGGCGTCGGCTCGGTGACCGCGCCGACCATCGGCATCCGCTACTGGTTCGGCGAGCTGGTCGGCATCGACGTCGGCGTCGGCCTCGGCTTCATCGGCGGCAACGTGGAGAGCGGCTCCAACTCCGCCCCGGTCGACAACGCCTTCGGCATGCTGATCCACGCCGGCGTTCCGCTCGCCATCTACCACGCGCAGCACTACAAGTTCCTGATCATCCCCGAGGTGAACCTCGGGTTCTCGACCGGCACGCACTACGACGCCAGCAACCCCGATGGCGATCGTGGCCGCAGCGGCTTCCTCTTCCAGCTCGGTGGCCGGCTCGGCACCGAGATCCACTTCGGCTTCATGAACATCCCGCAGCTCTCGCTGCAGGCGAGCGTGGGCCTCTACTTCAACTACTCGCAGGCCGGCATCGGCGGCAACCGCACCGGCGCGGTCGATCGCGTCGGCGTCAACGCCTACTCGCTCGGAACGACGGTGATGGGCGAGCCGTGGGACATCCTCCTCGGCTCCCTCACCGCCCTCTACTACTTCTGATCCGGCTAGACGCGCGAAGGCGCGCGCAGACTAACAAAGCGGCGCGGGTGCCTCTCCGAGGTGCTCGCGCCGCGCGCGTTCCGTCGCCCAGAGCTCGGCGCCGAGCCACGCGCTCACCAGCGCTCCGGCGAGCGGCGGCCCCTCGGCCTGCAGGACGAAGAAGGCGGCGTGCTGCCACGCGAAGGTCGCGCACGCGATCGCCGCGATCACCCGGCGCGCTCGACGTGGATAGCGCTCGCGCTCGAGCCACAGGCACGCGCCCGGCACGGCGAGCAGGAGGGCATCGTAATAGTAGGCGTAGGGCGTGAGAGCGAGCGTCGCGAGGACGAGCAGGCCCCCCGAGCGAAGGACGCTGACCCGCCCGATGGCGCGGAGGGTGAGCGCGCCGAGCGGGAGCGCGGCGAGCGTCCAGCCGAGCCACGCGACGGGGGCCGGCGCGACGCTCTCGAGGGACGCGAGCAGGGTGTGCTGCTTCCAGAGCGCGAGCTCTCCCGACGCGAGCTCGCCACCCACCCGGCCGAGCGCCTCGAGCCACTCCGGCCAGCGCGCGAGCCCCGCCGGCAGCGAGATCAGCGCGAGGAGGCCGGCCGTCGCGAGCATGCCGAGCGCGACCGAGGGTCGCCGGATCCCGAGCGCGAGCCCGGCCAGCGCCAGCGGCGGCTTCACGAAGAGCATCCCGAGCACGAGCCCGGAGGCGAGCGGCCGCTCGCGCTCGAGCGCGGCGAGGCCGAGCAACCAGAGCGCCAGGAAGAGGGCGGCGGGCTGGCCGAGGATCAGCGCGATGAGCCAGGGTGCGCTGGTCACCGCCGCGAGCCACACCAGATCGTGCTCGCCCGCGCGCGGCCGGAGCGCGCGGAGCGCGAGGGCGCTCGCGATCAGCGCGGCGATCGAGAGCGCGGTGAGGATCGCGTAGGCGGTCCGTGGCTCGAGCGTGCCGAGCGGCGCGCTCAGCACAATGACCGGCGGAGGATGCAGGAACGGGAAGCCGCCCGGCTGCGCGTCGTAGATCCCCTCGAGCCGCCCCTCGAGGAGGCGCTTTCCCGCGTCCCAGAACACGCGGTAGTCGCGGCGGAGGACCTCGTCGGTCGCCCAGGTGCTCTCGATCGCGAGCGCGACCGCGCCGTTCGCGGCGGCCGCGGCGATCATCAGCGGGACGCGGATCGCATCGAGGCCGGCGCGCCGAGGCGGCTCCATCGGCGCAGCCTGCACGAGGCGTGACCCACCACAATCAACACCCCCTGTCTGCCTAACTAACCCGGACGCCACTTGAGTCGGCGATCGCGTTGTGTTCTTCTTGCGGGATGCCGAACCCGCATCCTCAGCGTCTTCGTCAGCGTGCCGTCCTCGCATACGAGGCGGGTGAGGGAACGTACGCGGAGCTTTCGGAGCGATACGCGCTGGGGGCTCGCACACTTGAACGGTGGGTCCAGCGGTATCGCGAGAGCGGTGAGGTAGAGGCGCGCCCTAAAGGCGGTGGGTGGCGCTCACCGGTCGTGCTTGAACTGGTGCACGAGGTCGTCGCGTCGGAGCCCGATGCCTCAACGGAGGAACTCACGAAGGCGTACAACGCCCGCGCTGCGATCGCGGTGTCGCGTTCCGCGTTCCTCCGAGCACTGCGGCGTGCAGGATACGTGTTCAAAAAAAACGCCGGCGGCCAGCGGAGCAAGATCGTCCCGACGTCGTAGCGAAGCGGCAGGACTATCGCGAGTGGGCCGAGGACATCGACCCGCAGCGCTTCGTATTCGTGGACGAATCGGCTGCGAATTTGTCCATGGGGCGCGACTACGCATGGATCCAGCGCGGCCAGGAGCTGGACGACCCGCGACCGATGAACTGGGGGCAGAAGAGCCTCACGATGATCGGAGCGCTTCGCGCGACCGGATGGGTCGCGCTCGGAACGCTTTGGGGAGCGGCGAACGGGACATCCTTCGCGACGTGGGTGAAGGAGCGCCTCTGCCCGAAGCTGCGGTGCGGCGACATCGTCGTCATGGACAACGCTCAGGTGCACAAAGGGGCGCTCGTCCGCGAGACCATCGAATCCGTCGGAGCAGAGCTCAGATTCCTTCCGCCGTACTCGCCCGACATGAACCCGATCGAATCCGCGTGGGCACTCGTAAAGAAGCACCTTCGCAAGCACGCGCCTCGGATGCCTGACGCCCTGCGGCGCGTCGCCCGGCACGCCCGATTCGTAATCAAGCCGCACCAATGTGCGGGCTGGGTCGCGCATGCCGGGTACCGCCCAGCCAAGTGATCCACGGGTTA
>JAEZBP010000970.1 GCA_023427125.1 Pseudomonadota bacterium
GCTCGGCACCGCGTCCGCTTTCGCCCACGGCAGGTGCCGGCATGCCGTCACGTAGCGGAGCGACCAGTATGAACGTGCCCTCCCCCGCTCCTGCGCTGCGCACCGACGGCGGCTCCTTCCCGGCCTACGCCGCGTACTTCCTCTCGGGCGCGTCCAGCCTGATCTTCCAGACCATCTGGACGCGCATGCTGCACCACGTGTTCGGCGCGACCAGCGTCGCGATCAGCACGGTGCTCACCGTGTTCATGGCCGGGCTCGGGCTCGGCGCGTGGCTCGGCGGCAAGTACGCGAACCGGATCAAGCACCCGATCATCACGTACGCGGTCGCGGAGATCGGCATCGGCCTCTGGGGCTTGCTCGCGCCGGTCCTCCTGCGCTCGGACGGCTGGCTCGCGACCGTCAACGGCCTCCTGCGCGCGGAGCTCGGCAGCGACTCCGGCACGTTCATGCTCGCGCGCTTCCTCTGCGTGGCGCCGATCCTGATCGTGCCGACCACGCTGATGGGCGCGACCTTCCCGCTGCTCACCCGACACTTCGTGAGCGTCGGCGAGAGCTCCCGCGAGGCCGCGTCGCGCGTCGGGATCCTCTACGCGCTCAACACCTTCGGCGCCTCGACGGGCCCGCTCCTCAGCGCGTTCGTCCTGCTCCCGAACGTGGGCCTCTGGTGGGCCAACGTGGTGGCGTGCTCGATGAACTTCGCGCTCGCGGCGCTCATCTTCGTCGCCCACAAGCGCCTGATCCGCCTCGCGCCCGGCGAGCGCCTGAGCTTCTGGCCCGGCAAGGAGGCGCTCGACGTCGAGCCCGCGACGAAAGCGGACGCCCCGAGCGCCCCTGAGGCGACCGCGGACCTGAAGCCCGATGCTGGCGCCGCCGACGAGGTGCCGCCCACGAAGCGCAAGCTCAAGAAGAAGAAGAAGACGACGGCGAAGACGCCGTCGGTCGCGACAGCCCCGAAGAGGCGGCGCGGCGGCAGGGCGGGCGAGCCGGTGATCCCGGAGCTCGCACGCAAGGTCGCGTTCGTGTGCTTCGCGGCCTCGGGTGCCGCCGCGCTCTGCTACGAGGTCGTGTGGTCGCGCGCGCTCGCGATGACCATCGGCTCGTCGATCTACTCCTTCGCGCTGATCCTCGAGACCTTCCTCATCGGCATCGCGGCCGGCAGCGCCGCGATGAGCGCGTTCATGGGCGATCGCGCCAAGCCCCTCGTCGGCCTCGCGATCACCTCCGTCGGGCTGATCTTCCTCGCCAACGTGCCGTGGGCCATCGACATCCTCGATCCCGCGGACACGACCAAGCGCTACGCCGGCAGCTGGGCGAACTACCTCGTCCTCTCGGCGCTCTACGCGGGCCCGGTCGTGCTCGCCGCGGTGTGGTCGCAGCTGCGCGCCGGCGCGGGCGCGAGCGAGGCGGCGCGGCTTCGCGAGGTGATCGACTGGCGGCCCTTCATCATCGTGATGATGGCGGCGATGCCGGTGATCGCCGGCGCCGTCAACACGATGCGCTTCCCCGGCTACCTCCCGCAGATCATGCTCTCGGTGGTCGCCGCGGTCGCCGTCTTCTTGGTGCTCGCGTCGCTGCTCCATCGCGCGCCCACGCTGCTCCTCGCGGTCGTGCAGCTCTTCATCGCCGGCGCGACGCTGGTCTCGTACGTGTGGCAGGACGAGATCCCGCGGGCGTTCGCGCAGCTCGTCGCGAGCATCCCGCGCGAGCAGCTGCCCGATCACCTCGGCTCGGTGAAGGTCTTCATGTTCCTCACCGTGGTCTTGTGCACGCTGCCGGCCACCCTCGGCATGGGCGCGATGTTCCCGCTGACCATCCGCATCTGGACGGCGGGCGGCGCCAAGATCGCGAAGGACGTCGCCTCGGTCTACACCGGCAACACCGTGGGCTCGATCGTCGGCTCGTGGCTCCCGGGCTTCATCCTCTTCGCGCTGATCGGCGCGGAGCGCACGCTCCACCTCGGCATCGCGCTCAACATGGTGCTCGCGCTCGTCATGCTCATCGCGGGCGTCGCCGATCCGGAAGAGGACGACCAGCGCTTCTGGACCTGGCGGCGCCTCGCGGTGATCGGGCTGCCGATCGTCGCTGGCGTGGCGATGGGCATCAGCGCCGCCAACACGAGCACCGACGACTGGCAGCTCTGGGTTCGAGCCGGCGGCGCGGTCGGCTTCGGAGCGCTCGCCGTGTGCGAGTACATGTGGCTCAAGGCCCGGACGGAGGGCCGAGAGATGCCGGCCGCCTCCACCTGGGCGATGGTCCTCGTACCGCTGGCGGCCGGCCTCGCGCTCGCGCTGGTGGTGGTCGATCCGCGGCCCAACGATCCGTGGGCGCTCCGCTCGATCGAGTGGGCCCTGCGCCTCTTGGTTGGCGGGGTGGCGCTCTACGCGGCGTACGCCAACTGGCGCGAGGATCAGGAGCCACTCCCGGCGCCGCGGGCGGTCGAAGGGAGCGTGTCATGAGCGGCGAGCACGAGCTGCCCGACGAGGACGAGGCGAGCGCCTCCGGCGCGCCGGCGGAGGACGACCTCCCGCTCTGGCACACGGTCAGCGTGTACATCCTCGCGCCGCTCATCCCGGCGCTGCTCGCGCTGCTCTGGGTCGGCACCAAGGATCACGACTCGGTGCTGCGCTGGGATCGCACGCACATGACCCTCGGCGTCTTCCGGCTCTCGCTCGCGCACGACATGCTCGACGAGGACTCCTGGGGCGCGCCGGATCTCGTCTACTACAACGACGGCCTGACCACGACCGTCAGCGTGGAGCGCTGGGGCCGGCACTACGCGATGAAGAACAACGGCAAGGTCGACGCCTCGAACGGCGACGACATGCCGACGCAGATCAACGTCGCGGCATACCCGATCCTCTTCCACCCGCGCGGCCCCACCGATCTCGACGTGGCCGTGATCGGCTTCGGCTCGGGGGTGAGCGTCGGCACCGCGCTCAAGTTCCCGGTGAGCCGGGTGGACGTGGTCGAGCTCGAGGGATCGGTCATCGAGGCGGCGCGCTTCTTCGAGGACGTGAACCACCTGAGCTACACGCTCGACCACTGGCCCTACGTCGAGATGGATCGCCTCTCGATCATCAACGACGACGGGCGCAACTACCTCGCGTCGACCCAGCAGCAGTACGACGTGATCATCAGCGAGCCCTCGAACCCGTGGATCACCGGGGTCTCGGATCTCTTCACGGTGGACCACTGGCGGATCACGAAGCAGCGCCTGCGCCCCGGCGGGATCTACTGCCAGTGGGTGCAGCTCTACGAGCTGAGCCCCCAGAACATCAAGACCATCTACCGCACCTTCGCCTCGCAGTTCGAGCACGTGGTGGTGCTGAGCGCCGACGATCGCTCGAGCGACACGGTGATGCTCGGCTCGGACGAGCCGATCGTCCTCGACCTCGAGCGCCTGCGCCGCGCCCACGCCCTGCCCGGCGTCTCCGAGGAGCTCGAGCGCGGCAACGTCTTCTCCCCCTACGACATCTTCGCGCGGACGCTCCTCGTGAGCCGCGACGAGGTCCTCACCTACACGCAGATCGAGGAGCACCGCCGCGGCACCGAGAGCGTCTTCCTCGGGCTCGGCTCGAGGCCGCGCTACGAGCCCGACTACGCGTCGACCAACATCGGCCCCTGCCAGGAGCCCCAGTGCCGGCGGGTGCCGGCGATCCTCAACACCGACGACAACGCGCGCATCGAGTTCGCGGCGCCCAACGATCTCATCGGCTTCCAGCGCTACGAGGGCTACCTCGGCACCATCTACTCGGAGAGCTGGCCCTTCGGCCTCCCCCGCCCGCCCGAGGGAGACGAGAGCCCCGACGGCCGGCTGGCCGGCTTCGGCGAAGGGGACGCCGCCTCGCGCAACTACGCCGAGCTCGCGATGAGCATGATCGCGCACGGCCGCTACAACTGGGCCAACGAGATGATCCAGCTGAGCGAGAACGCCGGCCGCTCGCGCGAGACCGGCGTCGCCGCGCAGGTGCTGATCCACCTCCTCACGAGCGATGGCGAGCCCGGCGTGCGCATCGAGCCCCCGGTGCCCGGCCCCGAGATGGACCGCGCGACGGCCGAGCAGCTCGTCGAGGGCTTCGACCGGGTGCGCCAGGCGGTCGACCGGCGGGAGTACGCGGCGGCCTTCGGCGCGATGGAGAACATCCCCGCGCCGCTCCGGCTCCACAGCGGGCCGGGCATGCGCCTGCTCTACGGCTACCTGCTCTACAAGGCGGCCGACGGCTCCTACGCGCAGTACCAGGCCGCGGTCGAGCAGCTCGAGGGGCTCGCTCGCGAGGAAGAGGACTACGTCATCCGCCACCCCGAGCTCTACTACTTCCTCGCCCGCGCCCACGACGCCAACGGCGACTACGCGGCCGCCCAGCGATGGATGCGCGCGTACATCGAGGCCCGGCTCTTCCCCACCGAGAGCGAGGACGCCGAGCCCCCGCCCGACCAGGCGCCGACGACCGACGCGGCCGGCGAGTCCGACAAGACCCAGTCGGATCACGAATGATCCCGCGCGAGTGCACCCGACGCTGCGCCCTCACGACGCAGTGCGTAGGCCGCTACGCGGCGATCGCCGGCCTCGATGGATAGGGGCCTTCGCACCTGCCGCGGGCGCCCAATTCCGGCCGTTCAGCCGCTATCGGCCAAAATTGCGGAAACATGGGGGAATGCGTGTTCAGGACGGCCGCCTCCACCCGTGGCATGGTGAGTGCTGAAGAGGGCCGCCGAGAGGCACGACATGCAGGAGCCCATGACCAACCCCACCACCACGACCCCGGAGCCGCGCGCGCTCCGCATCCTCGCCAAGTCGGTCTTTCGAGAGCTGAAGACGACCGGCCACTCGCGCTCCGACATCGTCGCGTTCGCCACCGAGATGCTCTCCCTTGTCTCGAGCGACATCCGCGGCGAGGCGGCCGACCGCGAAGGCTGAGCGCGGCGGATCTCGCTCCTTCCTTCTCTTCTTGTTCGCCCTCGACGCCCCGTCCTCACTGGTCGGAGCGTCGTTTGCGTTCTAGGTAGCCCGAGAGGCCTCGCGTCGCGGGCCGCCTCGCTTGACGCTGCCAATTGCCGCAGATAGATTCCGCGCCCCTCCCGGTGGAGGGTGCGCGATCGATCACTCAAGCCGCTGCCGGGGGCAGCAGGAGACGAGGGGCGTCCGATGACCACCAAGATCGGTATCAACGGGTTCGGCCGCATCGGCCGCTGCATCGCGAGGATCCTCTTCTCGGGATCGCACGGGGACCTCGAGCTGGTCGGCATCAACGACCTGACGACGAACGAGACGCTCGCGCACCTGCTCAAGTACGACTCGGTCCACCGCACGTTCGCCAAGTCCGTGACCCACGACGCGGAGTCGATCACGATCGACGGAAAGCGGGTGCCCTGCTTCGCGGTGAAGGACCCGGCGGAGCTCCCGTGGAAGGACCTCGGCGCCGACATCGTGCTCGAGTGCACCGGCATCTTCCGCAACCGCGCCGGTGGCCAGAAGCACCTCGCCGCCGGGGCCAAGCGCGTCATCATCAGCGCGCCGGGCGACAAGGACATCGACGGCACGTTCTGCGTCGGCATCAACACCGACGGCTACGACCCCGCCAAGCACAGGATCATCTCGAACGCCTCGTGCACGACCATCTGCCTCGCGCCGATCGCGAAGGTGGTCCACGAGAGCTTCGGCGGCATCCAGAGCGGGTACATGGTCACGATCCACTCGTACACGAACGACCAGCGGATCCTGGACCTGCCGCACAAGGACCTGCGCCGCGCGCGAGCGGCGGCGCTCTCGATGATCCCCACCTCGACCGGCGCCGCCAAGGCGATCGGCCTCGTCATCCCCGAGCTGAAGGGCAAGCTCGACGGCAGCTCCATCCGCGTGCCCACCCCCGACGTGTCGCTGGTCGCGCTGACCGCCCACGTCGGCAAGAAGACCTCCGTCGAGGAGGTCAACGCCGCGATGAAGGCGGCCTCCGAGGGCAGCCTGAAGGGCATCCTCGGCTACGAGGAGACCGAGCTCGTCTCGAGTGACTTCATCGGCGACACCCGCTCCAGCGTGCTCGACGTGGCCTCGACCGCGGTGGTCGGCGGCGATCTCGTCTCGGTGCAGGCCTGGTACGACAACGAGTGGGGCTTCTCCTGCCGCATGGTGGATCTGGCGCGCCTGGCGGGCCGAGAGGGCTGAGCATGCTCGAGGGCATCCGCTCGGTCACGGACCTCGACCTCGAAGGCCGCCGCGTCTTCATCCGCGTCGACTTCAACGTCCCGCTCGACGACGGGGGGAAGGTCACCGACGACACGCGCATCCGCGCGGCGCTGCCGACGATCCGCCTCGTCATGGAGATGGGCGGCCGCCCGGTGCTCGCGAGCCACCTCGGCCGGCCCAAGGGCAAGGTCAACCCCGCGTACACGCTCGAGCCGGCGGGTGCGCGCCTCGCGGAGCTGATCGGCGCCGAGGTGCTCCTCGCCGACGACTGCATCGGCGATGGGCCGCGCAAGGTCGTGAGCGATCTGCGCGACGGACAGATCGCGCTCCTCGAGAACCTCCGCTTCCACCCCGAGGAGGAGGAGAACGAGGAGGGCTTCGCGAAGGAGCTCGCGCGCCTGGCCGAGGTCTACGTGAACGACGCGTTCGGCGCCGCGCATCGCGCGCACGCGTCGGTCTCGGCGCTCGCGCGCCTCATGCGGGATCGAGGCGCCGGCCTCCTGATGCAAGCCGAGCTCGACGCCCTCGAGCGGCTCAAGAGCGATCCGCCCCACCCCTACGTCGCCGTGCTCGGAGGCGCGAAGGTCTCCGACAAGATCGCCGTGCTCGACGCGCTCCTCGCGAAGGTCGACGCGCTGGTGATCGGCGGCGCGATGGCGAACACGTTCCTCGCCGCGCAGGGCCACTCGATGGGCAAGAGCCTCGTCGAAGAGGACAAGCTCGCGCTCGCGCGCACGATCCTGACGCGCGCCGAGGAGCGCAAGATCGAGCTCCTCCTGCCGATCGACGTGGTGGTCGCGGCGGACACCGAGGCGGCGAGCGGGCGCGTGGTGCCGGTGACGGAGATCGGCGCCGAAGACATGGCGCTCGACGTCGGCCCCGAGAGCGTGGCGCGCTTCGCCCAGACCATCGCGGGCGGCAAGGCGATCTTCTGGAACGGGCCGATGGGCCTCTTCGAGAACGACGCGTTCGCCAAGGGCACGCTCGGGGTCGCTGAGGCGCTCGCGAGCGCGAGCGGCTTCACCGTCGTGGGCGGAGGCGACAGCGTCGCGGCGGTGCAGCAGGCCGGCCTCGCTTCGAGGCTCGATCACGTCTCCACCGGAGGCGGCGCGTCGCTCGAGCTGCTCGAGGGCCGCAAGCTCCCGGGCGTCGAGGCGCTGCGCGCATGAGCGCCCGCACGAAGCTGATCGCCGGCAACTGGAAGCTCCATCGGACGGTGGGCGAGTCGGTCGAGCTCGCCCGCGCCGTCATGCATCGGCTCGATCGGGAGGCGCCGGCCGAGGTGGTGGTGGCGCCGGTGTTCACCGCGCTCCACGCGGTGCACGAGGCGCTCGGGGAGAAGTCGCGGGTGAGGCTGGCGGCGCAGGACGTGTTCTGGGAAGACCAGGGTGCGTTCACCGGCGAGGTCAGCGCCCCGCTCCTCAAGGACGTGGGCTGCGCGTACGTCATCGTCGGTCACTCCGAGCGGCGGCAGTACTTCCACGACACCGACGACGCCGTGCGGCGCAAGGTCGGGGCGGCGCTCTCGCATGGGCTCGCGCCCATCGTGTGCATCGGCGAGACGCTCGAGCAGCGTGAGGCGGGCCGGACCGAGGCCATCGTGCTGGGGCAGCTCGACGCGGCCGTCGAGGGGCTGAGCACGCTCGAGCGTGTGGTGATCGCCTACGAGCCGGTCTGGGCGATCGGGACCGGCCGGACCGCGGAGGCGAGCGACGCCCAAGCGGTCCACGCCGCGATCCGCGCGAGGCTCGCGCAGCGCTTCGGGGCCGAGCAGGCCGGTCGCGCTCGTATCCTCTACGGGGGCAGCGTGAAGCCATCGAACGCGGCCGAGCTCCTCGCGCAGCCCGACATCGACGGTGCCCTGGTCGGCGGCGCGTCCCTCGAGGCCGACTCCTTCCTGGCCATCGTCCAGGCGGCCGGATAGCGTCGGGGGGCGCTAGCCGTGGGCCCAAACCCTGCTATGAGTCGACGTCTTTCGCGGTGAGCGCCCATCATGTGGTTCACGATCGTCTCCATCTTCTACGTTCTGGTCTGCGCCTTCCTCATCCTGGTGGTCTTGCTCCAGCAGGGTAAGGGCGGCGGCATGGGCTCCGCCTTCGGCGGCGGGGGTGGCCAGACGGTCTTCGGCGGCGCGGGCGCGGGGAACTTCCTGACGCGGCTCACCGCGATCGCGGCGACGCTCTTCATGGTGCTCTCGGCGGTGCTCGCGTACATGTCGACCAGCGGCGACCGCATCCTCGAGGCCGCCGAGGCGGTCGAGGCATCGCGGACCCCGGACACCGTGAGCGCCGGCGGCGACGGCGAGGAAGAAGGCGAGACCCCGGTCGCCCCGCCCGCCTCGGAGGACACGCTCGAGGAAGCGGCGAACGACGAGGTCATCGACGCCATCGAGCAGATGGTCGAGGCCGAGACCGGAGGCGCTGAGCCCGATCCGGCCGCCCTCGAAGACGTCGCGCCCGAGGAGGCGCCGGCACCCGCGCCGGAGCCCGAGGTCGCCGACGAAGCGCCGGCCCCTGCGCCCCGCCCCCGCC
>JAEZBP010000705.1 GCA_023427125.1 Pseudomonadota bacterium
GCTGCAGCCGCCGTCGGTCACGGGCGGCGCGGTGCCCGCGTCGATGAGCTCGCCGCAGCGCGACACGCAGTCGTCCTGCGCGCGCTCGCCGCCGCCCGGATCGCAGGTCTCGCCGCTGTCGATCACCCCGTCGCCACACGAGGCCGGCCTGCAGGTCGCGAGGCGGCACGCGTCGGGCGCCGTGTCGGAGTTGGCGTCGCCGTCGTCGCAGCCCTCGTCGCTGTCGAGGACTCCGTCGCCGCAGTGGGCTCGGCGGCAGCTGACGCGGCACGCGTCGATCTCGGTGTCGGAGTTGGTGTCTCCGTCGTCGCACTCCTCGGCCTCGTGGATGAGCCCGTCGCCGCAGGTCTCGCGGCACTCGCTCATCCCCGTCGGCTCGAAGCACGCCCAGCCCAGCTCGACCTCGCAGAGCGCGCTGCAGCCATCCCCCTCGTCGGTGTTGGCGTCGTCGCACTCCTCGCCGGGCGTCCGCTCTCCGTCCCCACACGAGGCGACACACGCCGCGCCCTCGGCGGGGCGCGAGAAGCCGGCGGCGCACGGACACTCGTTTCGCAGCCCCTCGCGATTGACACACACCTCGTTGTCATCGCAGCCATGCGTCCCGCGCGCGCACTCGTCGATGTCCTCGCACTCGATGCCCGATCCCTCGTAGCCCTCGCGGCATGCGCAGGTGTAGCCGCCGACGGTGTTCGTGCAGATCGCCGAGGCGTGGCAGTCGTTCAGCTCGGGATCGCTGCACTCGGGGATGTCCGTGCAGTTGAAGCCGTCGCCCTCGAAGCCCTCGTCGCAGGTGCACGTGAAGCTGCCCGTCGTGTTCGTGCAGGCGGCGTTCACCGAGCAGACGTTGAGGAGCGGATCGTCGCACTCGTTCACGTCGACGCAGGTCGTCCCGTTGAAGTCGTAGCCGGCCGGGCATGCGCAGCCGTAGCCGGGCGGCGGGAAGCTCTGGACGCACTCGCCCGCGCCGCAGGGAGCGGCCGCGCACTCGTCGATGTCGAGGCAGGTGGTGCCGTCGAACGTGTAGCCGGCCGGGCACGCGCAGGTGTAGGAGCCCCCGCGGTTGGTGCAGGTCCCCTCGCCGCACACGCCGGGCATCGTCGTGCACTCGTCGATGTCGACGCAGGTGCCGCCGAGATCCTCCCCCTCGTACCCGGCCGGGCAGGTGCAGCGATAGTTGCCCGAGGTGTTCGTGCACGAGCCGGGGCCGCAGATGCGCGGAGTGCTCGTGCACTCGTTGATGTCGACGCAGACGTCGCCGGTGCCGTTCGCGGCCGTGCCGGTGCCCCTCCAGCCAGGGCGGCAGGTGCAGGTCCAGCTCATGGTGCCGACGGGCGTGCAGTCCGCGTTGCGGGAGCAGTCGTCGGTGCCCGCCGTGCACGCGTTCGCGACGACGCAGGTCGTCCCGTTGAACCCGTAGCCGGCGGGGCACGCGCAGCTGTAGCTGCCGGTCGAGTTGGAGCAGGTGCCCACGCCGCAGATCCCCGGGCTCGCTGTGCACTCGTTGATGTCGGTGCAGCTCCCGCCGGTGGAGGGCGCGCTGTACCCCGCACGACAGAGGCAGCGGTACGTGCCGCTGAGGTTCTGGCACGAGGACGCGGCTGCAGTGCTCCCACAGCGCCCCGCGGTCGCGCACTCGTTGATGTCCGTGCAGCCCGAGGTCAGCCCGGTGATCGTGTAGCGCTGTCGAGCGCCGGAGGCCCAGTCGTGCGACGTCGTGCGCTGATGACCGCTCCCCGTGAAGCCGGGATCGCAGTCGCAGCCCCACCTGCCGTTTCCGCTGTACGAGTCGATGCAGTCGGCGTTCGGCGAGCAGTCGTGGCGCGACGAGGAGCTGCACATGTTGAGGCTGCTGGTCGGCTCTTGGCTCGTGCCGGGGTTCGAGAGGTAGCCATAGGCGGGTGTGGCGCCCGAGCTCCAGCGCCGGAAGGGATCGCCGAGCTCCTGGCCGTTGGTCCAGCCGTCGCCGTCGGAGTCGCGCGCCGCGAGCCAGGTGCTCCAGACGTGATCGTCCGAGGTGTTCGCGACACCGTCGGGCCCCCGCTCGAAGTTGATGCCGAACGACGTGCGGGCTCCGCCCCCCGCGGGGTCGATGTGACAGACGGCGCAGCGCCCCACGCCCGACGCGTAGCCGTTCGGGATCGCTCCCGGAAAGTTCGCGCTCGCGGTCGACGCGGTGGCCCAGCTCATTCCGAGCGCGGCGCCGAGCGCCCACGCTCCCCATCGTCGGATCATCGGGCGACTCTAGCGGCTGGACGGCCGCTCGTGGAGGGCAGGGCCGTAGGATGCCCGCGCGGCGATGACCAGCGTTCCTTGGCGCGCCTCGTGTGAGCCCCCGCGCGTCCCGGCTCGGCGAGCGCTTGACTGTGTGGCCGCTGGCGGTACATCGTTCCGGGCCTGAGAACGATTATCGAAGGCAATCTCAGGTCGGAAGCGGCTTGTGCCCAACTCGGCAGCACGTGAGCTCATGACGGCGGCGCAGGCGCGCAGGCGGCCGTCCGTTCCGACGCCGATCCCCGCGGTGTACGTCGCCGAGCGGGGACCCGAGCCGAGCAGGGCGGTGGTGCCCGTGGTCGGGGTGATGTCGCTGCTCGCGCACGGCGCGGTGCTGGCGATCTTCGCCGCGCTGCCCCCGCCGCCGGCGCACGCGGGGCTTACGAGCGAGCCGCTCGTCCTCGTGCCGTTCGAGGCGGAGCCGGTGGCGATCGCCGAGCCGCCGCCCGAGCCGATCGTCGAGGAAGTGATCGAGCCGCCGCCCGAGCCGGCGGCCGCCATCGTGG
>JAEZBP010001027.1 GCA_023427125.1 Pseudomonadota bacterium
GCGCGGCCCACGACGCCTCCGCCTCGGCCTGCTGCGCGGCGCGGATCGCGAGGTCCTGCGGGCCCACCTCGAGACGCACGAGGCGCCCCTCGAGCGCCGTCAGGCGCGGATCGGAGAGGGCGTCGCGCAGCCCCATGTTCGGCGTGTCCCGGGTCGCGCACAGGATCGCGAGGTGTCCGAGCGGCGCCTGAAGCGGCTGGCTGATGACGCCGGACGAGACCGGCACTCCGTCGGGCAGCTGCTCGAGCACGAGGATCTGATCGGGCCGCACGGTCGAGGGATCGAGCGGGCCGCGCACGAAGCGGAGCGTGCCGTAGGACACGCCCTGGGTGAGCGGCTGGTAGCGGACGCCGCGGAAGACCTCGTCCGCGCTCACCGAGGGGAGGCTCGCGCCGAGCTCGCGCAGCCTCGCCTCGTGGAGCGGGCTGATCGGCCGATAGCGCAGCCGCTCGCCGAAGAAGACCGCGGCGCGCACCTGCTCGAAGGCCTCACGCACCCGCGGGGCGTCGAGCGTGTCGCCAGCGACCATCTCGAAGGTGTAGAGGTCGGGGTCGAGGTAGTGGACGAGCGAGCCCATGACGAAGCGGCGCGTGGGCCGGCGGTACTGCTCGACGTTGAACGCGCCGTGGTCCTGCCACGTGGCCCCCACGGGGTGCCCCGGCCGGCTCAGCCGATCACGCGCGAAGAAGTAGTGGACGTCCCAGCGCTCGGTGTCGATCAGCCAGAGGCGGCGCGCGTCGGCCAAATCGATCAAGAACTTCACGACCTCGGTGCGCGCGACGGTCTGGTTGAGCGGCCGCGCGGCCAGCTGCGACCAGGTCTCTCGATCGTCGATGCGGTGGGTGGACTCGAGCCGGCCCTCGAGCGGCCCGGTGGTGGCCACGTGGGGTGGGAGCGTCAGCCCGCCGCCGAGCTCGACGGGCGCGCGCCCTGCGTCCGGCCCCCCGCACGAGGTGGCGAGGAGCACGGCTGCGAAGACGAGCGCGCGCGGGACCATCGGCGAGAGTGTACGCCTCCGCGCTCGTCATGGCGTCGAGCCTGGCGAGGCCTCGTATCCCTGGCCGATGGAGGCGATCTCGTTTCTCAAGCTCGGCATGGTCCGCCACGACTCGCGCGGCGGCGCGGGAGGACCGCGCGAGCCGACGCGGCGCAGAGTGACCGATCACGATTCGGATACACGTTCAGTGGACGCGCGAAGCGCGGCCTCCCCTCCCGCCTCTGGCGGGAGGGGAGACCTCGTGCCATCCGTGTCCTCGCATCGAGCTCGGTGAATCTTGCGAAGCACGGCGGGCGCGACCGCTGCGTGATCGCTGGCGGCGAGGCGAGCTGACGTATCCTGGCGGCCGGAGGTGAATCGATGAAGAACCGATCGGTGCTGCTGCTCTCGCTGGCGGTGATGCTGCTCTTGGGCGTGGTGATCGGGCAGGCGATGTCGAGCCCGCGCGCCGAGGCGCAGCAGGGGCCGCGCCAATGGCGGGAGTGCTTCGCGGCGTCGCTGTGGGACAACGACGGAGCGGCGATGGCCTCGCCGGAGTTCCGGCCTCGCACCGTCGCCGTTCCTCCGGGCTGGGTCCCGGTCGGCGGGACCTCGGGATCCCGCGGCTCCGGCGCGAGCGCGGTGATCTGTCGATAGCCGCGGTCAGCGAGCGCGAGACCGGCTCTTCGCGCGGCCCTTCGGCGCTGGTTTGGCTGCCTTGGCCGGCGCGCGCCTGATCGGCGTGCCGCTCCGCTCGAGCAGCGCGTCCTCGAGCACGCGGATCTCGTCGCGCAGCTCGGCGGCGCGCTCGAAGTCGAGGCGCTCGGCCGCCAGGAGCATCTCGCTGCGCAGCTCCTCGACCCGCTCGGGGATCGCCTCGGGCGCGATGTCTCGCGTGTTGGGCAGCGCCTTGGGCGCCGTCGACCAGTCCGCGCCACCGCTCGCCGCGTCCATCTGGAAGAGCGCCTTCTTCACCGTCTCCGGCGTGATGCCGTGCTCGAGGTTGTACGCCGCCTGCAGCTCGCGGCGCCGCGCGGTCTCGTCGATCGCGACCTGCATCGCGTCGGTCATCTTGTCGCCGTACATCAGGACCTCGCCGTTCGCGTTGCGGGCGGCGCGGCCGATGGTCTGGATCAGCGAGCGCGGCGAGCGGAGGAAGCCCTCCTTGTCCGCGTCGAGGATCGCGACGAGCGAGACCTCGGGCAGATCGAGCCCCTCGCGCAGGAGGTTGATGCCCACCAGCACGTCGAACTCGCCCGCCCGCAGATCGCGCAGGATCTCGATGCGCTCGAGCGTGTCGATGTCGCTGTGGAGGTAGCGCACGCGCACGCCGAGCTCCGCGTAGTACTCGGTCAGGTCCTCGGCCATGCGCTTGGTGAGCACCGTGACCAGCACCCGCTCGTCGCGCTCGACGCGCTTCTTGATCTCCTCGAGCAGGTCGTCGACCTGGTGCGCCACCGGGCGCACGGAGATGAGCGGATCCATCAGGCCGGTCGGGCGGATGAGCTGCTCGACCACCACGCCCTCGGCCTGATCGACCTCCCACTCGCCGGGCGTGGCGCTGACGTGGATGACCTGGCCGACGCGCTCCCAGAACTCGTCGATCTTGAGCGGCCGGTTGTCGAGCGCGCTCGGCAGCCGGAAGCCGTGCTCGACCAAGGTCTCCTTGCGCGCGCGGTCGCCCCGGTACATCGCGCCGACCTGCGGCACGGTCTGGTGCGACTCGTCGAGGATGAGGAGGTAGTCGGGCGGGAAGTAGTCGATGAGCACCGGAGGCGCGTCGCCGACCTGCCGCTGGCTGAAGTGGCGCGAGTAGTTCTCGATGCCGTGGCAGAAGCCCATCTGCTCGAGCATCTCGAGATCGTAGAGCGTGCGCTGCTCGAGGCGCTGGCGCTCGAGCACCTTGCCCTCGCGGCCGAGCGCCTCGAGCCGCTCCTGGAGCTCGGCGCGGATCGACTCGACCGCGCGCGAGCGGACCTCGGCCGGCGTGACGTAGTGCGAGCCCGGGTAGATCGCGTAGGCCGGCAGATCCCGCAGCACCTTGCCGCGCAACGGATCGATCTCGCTGATGCGCTCGATCTCGTCGCCCCAGAGCTCGAGGCGGACCGCGCGATCCTCGCTGTCGACCGGGAAGATCTCGATCACGTCGCCCCGCACCCGGAAGGTGCCGCGGTGGAAGTCGACGTCGTTGCGCTGGTACTGGATGTCGACGAGCTGGCGCAGCAGCTGATCGCGCCGGATCGACTCGCCCCGGCGCAGCTGGATGAGCATCTGCCCGTACGACTCGCGCGAGCCGATGCCGTAGATGCACGAGACGCTGGCGACGATGATGACGTCTCGCCGCGAGAGGAGCGCGCGCGTCGCGGCGTGCCGCATGCGATCGATCTTGTCGTTGATGATCGCGTCCTTCTCGATGTAGGTGTCGGAGCTCGGGACGTAGGCCTCGGGCTGGTAGTAGTCGTAGTAGCTGACGAAGTACTCGACCGCGTTGTCGGGGAAGAGCTCCTTCATCTCGGCCCAGAGCTGGGCGGCCAGCGTCTTGTTCGGCGCGATGATCAAGGTCGGCCGATCGACCCGCGCGATCACGTTCGCGATCGTGAAGGTCTTGCCGCTCCCGGTGATACCGAGCAGCACCTGGTGGGTGTCCTTGCGGACCAGCCCCTCGACGAGCGCCTCGATGGCGGCCGGCTGATCGCCCTTGGGGGTGAGGTGGCTGACGAGCTCGAGTCGTTCGGTCACGGCCAGGGGCGTAGCAGCGCCGGCCTCGCTCGTCACCGCTCGTCGCCTCCGCCGAGCCGGGAGCGGACGAACAGATCCTGGCCACCGCCTCGCGCGCGGTGGGCGGAACGGGCTCGGGCTGCGGTGCCGAGGCCGCACCAACGGCGCTGGCCAACCTGTCCGGTGACGGCACGCGGATTGCCGAGGAAGCGCGCGATGCGCCGCACCTTCCTCCTCGGCATCGTCCTCGCCGTCGCCTGCACCCCGCCCGACTCCCCGGCTCCCATGGGCATGCTCGGGCCGGACGGCGACGTCGGCGCGGCCACGGCCTCGCTCACCGCGGCGCAGCGCCGGGTGCGGGCCGGGCAGATCCGCGACGCGGCGTACGGCGCGGGGATGACGCAGGGCTGGCTGCTCGCCGGCATCGCCGACGCCGAGACGAACATGTCGCACTGCTGGTCGGAGCTGACCTGGGCCTGCCAGGGGCCCAACAGCAGCGACTGCGGAGGCGGCCCGGTCGTCGCCGGCGCGGGCGACGGGCCCTGCTCGCTCCGCCAGGGCGGCCTCGGCATGTTCCAGTTCGACGCCGGCACCTACGAGCAGACGCTCGCGCGCGAGGGCACCCGCATCCTCTCGATCGCCGGCAACACCCAGGCGGCGGTCGACTTCGTCGCCAGCATGGTGGTCCGCAGCGTCTACATCTCCGGCGTCGACACCCGCGCACAGGCCATCGCGTGGATGAACGGAGTGCGCATCGGCAACGCCCGCTGGCACCCGTGGATCCAGACCGTCACTCATTACTACAACGGCTGCACGCCGAGCGGCTGCTCGGTCTACACGTCTCGCTACAATCACTACCGCGACAAGACGCGCAACGTGTACAACGAGATGGGCGCGACCTTCTGGGTGGTGCCGGTCTGCACGCCGAGCGCCGAGACCTGCAACAACTCGGACGACGACTGCGACGGCCGCGTCGACGAGGGCGTGACGCGCAGCTGCTCGAGCGCGTGCGGGTCAGGGACCCAGGCTTGCTCGGCGGGAGCGTGGGGACGCTGCAG
>JAEZBP010001087.1 GCA_023427125.1 Pseudomonadota bacterium
CAGCCCATTCGGAGCGGCCGAAGCCGGGAGCCGAGCCGAAGGCGAGGCCCCGGCCCGGCCAGCGGAGGAGCGAAGAAGCGAGGAGCGAAGAGCGAAGAAGCGAAGGAGCCGAGACCCAACTGAGCTAGAGTCCGCGCGTGGACCGCCTGCTCGAGCTGCTCACCGCCCACAGCTTCGCCCGCAAGAAAGTCGTGCTCGCCTCGGGACGCGAGAGCGACTTCTTCATCGACGTGAAGCAGACCGCCCTCCTCGCCGAGGGCCACGCCCTCGTCGCCGACGCCATGCTCGCCGCCATCGCCCGCCTGCCCGAGCCCCCGCTGGCCGTCGCCGGCGTCGAGCTGGGCGGCTGCCCGCTCGCCTCCGCGGTCGCCCTCCGGGCCTTCGATCGCGGCGCCCCCCTCGACGCGATCTACGTCCGCAAAGACGTGAAGGATCACGGCTCGCGCCGCGCCCTCGAGGGCAGCTCGCACCTGCCCGCCGGCGCCCGCGTCGTGGTGCTCGAGGACGTCATCACCACCGCCGGCTCCACCCTGCGCGCCGTCGAACGCCTGCGCGAGCACGGCTTCACCGTGGTCGGTATCATCGCGGTGGTCGATCGCCGTGAGGGCGGCGCCGCCGCGATCGCCGAGGCCGGTATCCCCTTCATCGCGATCTACGGCCGCGAGGACTTCCCGGGTGAGTAGGATCGCGTTCGGCCTGGCGGTCGTCCTGCTGCTCGGCGCCTGCGGAGGGCGCGCCCTGCCGATGCGGCCCTCGTCGCGGGCCTTCACCCAGAGCGACTACGAGCGCATCTACGACGACTGGACCCGCGAGAACGACGACTTCTCGTTCAACCGCCTCGAGGACGTGCTCCACGTGACCGCGACCTTCGAGTCGTGGGAGTTCCGCTGGGCCTACGTGGTGCGCTACGCGGCCGACTTCAGCCTCCGCACCGAGGAGCGCACCCGCCTCCTGCGCTCGACGCTCGGCGACGCCCAGGAGCGGCACCGCTTCTTCGTCACGATGCTCGGCAACCGCTACCGCGAGAGCGACCTGACCGACGAGCGGAGCGCCTGGCGCGTGCTCCTCGTCGACGAGCAGGGCCGACAGACCCGCCCGATCGAGGTCACCCGAATCCGCCGCCCCGGCGCCGCCGAGCGGGTGTACTTCCCCTCGGTCTCCAACCAGCGCCACACCTTCCGCGTCGCGTTCCCCACCCAGCACCGCGACGGAACCCCGGTGATCGCCCCCGACGCCAACCACATCATCCTGCGCTTCACCGGCGCCGAGGGCGCGGTCGACCTCCGCTGGGACCTCGACCCCGACGCCCCCGCCGACCCCAGCGTCGCCGCGGGGAGCTGAGAGACGCCACAGGCGGTCTCGGCGACCCGCCGCGTGCCGCGCGCGAAACGCCCGTGCCCGTGCCCGTGCCCGTTCCGGCTCCGGACGGCGGGCCGCTGGTGACGAGTGTCCCGAGCTCCCACGCGCACCGGTGCACGCCGAGCGAGCGAAGGATCAGGCCGACCGCCATGCGGGTCGGGGAGCCGATCTTCGCCAGCAAGGCCGCGAGCGAGGTCCGCGCGCTCGCGAAGCGCGCGCAAAGCCAGCAAGGCGCGCAAAGCCAGCAAGGCGCGCAAAACCAATAGAGAACGGCGGTTGACAGGGGGGCGAGCGGCTCGGTATAGTCTCCGCCGATCACAATCCTAAAGTGCTGTTTTCATGCGCTTTTTGCCGATGCGCGCAGCCCCTCGGCGCGGCCGCGGCGCCGGTGCAGCACGAACGTCGGAGAGGGAAGGTCGGGAACCATGAAGAGGCAGACCATCCTGTGGATTCTCATCGGGCTCGGCACGGCCTTCGGCGTGCTGATCGGCTGCCACGCCCAGCCGGACGACCCGGCCGGACAGGCCGAGGAGCTCTCCGATCCGGTGCGCCGCGAGAACGCCGTCGCGAACCTCCAAACCCTCTACTCCAACGCCCTCGCGGCCGCGCAGAAGGCCACCCAGACCGACGGCCGGAACCCGCGCACCCTCGAGGACGTCCCGGGCGACGACGGCCGCACCCGGCCCGGCCCCAAGAGGATCGCCGACGCCTCCATCGAGGCGCTCGTCCGCACCTACGTCGATCACCCCGAGGACACCCAGAACGGCGGTCGCATCGTCGCGCTGCTCCGCGAGATGCACGACCCGCGCGCGCTGCCGGCCTTCCTCAAGGCGCTCGAGTGGCGCGCCGAGATCAGCGAGGACCACGCGGTGACCGCCGCGCAGGCCATCGAGGATCTCGAGCTCACCGAGGAGCAGAAGGGCACGGTCGTCGCGGCCCTCGGGACCGCGCTCGAGCGCATCCAGGGCAACCGCGGCGCCGACGGCCGGATGCGGATCCACTTCATCCGCACGCTGCGGCACCTCGGCGATCGCCGGGCCACGCCGGTGCTGACCAAGATCGCCACGCGGATGGCGGAGGACCAGGCGTTCGCGGTCAACCGCCTCGCCGCCGAGGCGCTCGCCGATCTGGGCGATCCGGCCGCGATCCCGACCCTGATCAACGCCCTCTTCATGTTCGCGCCGAACAACCCGCTCGAGCGCATGAACGACATCGGCGGCCAGGGCCTCGTGCAGATCGGCGAGCCCGCGCTCGCGCCGACGCTGGCGCTCCTGCGCGGCGAGAACGCCGACGCGACCCGGATCGCGCAGAGCTACATCCGCGCCGTCGGCAGCAACCCGCGCGGCGCCGAGGCGGCGAGCAAGATGGACCCGCGGAGCACGGTCATCGAGGAGGCCTGCTTCGCGCTCGGGCAGATCGGGCTGCGCGCCGCGATGGACCCGATGATGGAGCACGTGACGCCGCTGACCTCGATGAGCGTCCGCGACGCGACCGAGGCCGGCGAGGCGCAGCGGCAGACCTACGGACGGGCCCTCACCTGCACGACCTCGCTCATCCAGATCAACCGCGAGGAGTCGGACACCCCGCGGCTGCGTCAGACGATCATCGACGTCTACCAGCGCATCCCCGAGGAGTGGCCGCCGGAGGCGCCGGGCGCGATGCGCTCGCAGCTCTTGGCCGCGATGATGCACACCTACGACGCGGGTCTGCTCGACTTCCTCCACGGTGTCGCCGCCGATCGCGACGGGCTGCCGGACTTCCGCGTGATGGCCGCCCGCAGCTACGCGTTCCTCGCCTCGAAGAACGACGTGCCGCGCCTGCGCGCGATCATCAACGCCGAGCCCGCGGGCGGTCAGGTCCGGCAGCTCTTCGAGCAGTCGAACCCGGCGCTCGACACGGCGCACGAGTGTGACGCGGACGTCCAGTGCTACATCACGAAGCTCGGGGACTCGAACCCGACGGTCGTGAGCAAGGCGGCGTACATGATCGGCCGCTACGGCCGCGGGAACGCGGCGGCGCTGACGGCGCTCATCGAGCACATCGATCACACGAACATCCCGGTGCGCGGCGACGTCCTCTACGCCATCGACTGGATCGCCACCTCGGGCAGCCCCGAGGCGGTCGCGGCGATCGACCGGGTGCACCAGGCCGAGGACGGGCGCTCGAGCTGGAACCAGATCAAGGGCCTCGCGATGGCCGTGCGCGCCCGCCTCGGAGCCCGCGGCGGCTCCTGAGCTCCGTTCGCTCCCGAAGGTAGGCGTTTGTGATCCGACTCGAGGTGGTGGAGGGACAGGAAGAAGCCCGGCGACTGGACTCGAGCGACGACGTCATCCGCATCGGGCGCTCGGACCAGAACGATCTGGTGCTCGCGCAGTGGCACGTCTCGGGTGAGCACGCCTCCATCATCCGGGCGGGCGAGAGCTACGTCGTCCGCGACCACCACAGCACCAATGGCACGCGGGTGCGCCGGGGGGAGAAGACGATCGACGTCGGCGGCGAGCGGGGGAGGGAGGTCGAGCTCTCCCCGGGCGACGTGCTCCTCCTCGGCGACGTCGAGCGGCCGGTGCGGATCTCCGTCGCGCTCGGGGAAGAAGAGCCCGACGACGCGCGCATCGTCTCGCTGCGCAAGGTGGACGAGCTGGCCGCGGTCGAGGCGACGGTCGGCGCCGATCGCGCGGTCCTGCAGAGCCTCTACGAGGCGCAGAAGGCCATCGGCGCGTGCATCGATCTCGACGAGGTGATCGACGTCGTCGCGCAACAGGTCTTCCGCTTCCTGAGCCGGGCGACCCACGTGACCTTCGCGCTGCGCGAGGACGAGGGGCCCGCCGACGGTAAGCGGCCGCGCAAGGCCGCGCGCTACGTGCCGGTGGGGACGCGGGTGCGAGGGGGAGCCGACGCCGAGGCGATCCCGATCACCCGCTCGGTCTTCAAGAAGGTGGTGGCGGAGCGCGCGGCGGTGCTGGCGGCGGACGCCAAGCGCGACGTCGGCGAGACGGCCTCCATCATGGGCGCGCAGATCGAGTCGACGATCGGCGTCCCGCTCTGGCACGGGGACGACGAGATCATCGGCGTCCTGCAGGTCGACAACCGCGCGGCGAGCGGCGTGTTCCGCGAGCGCGACCTCGACATCCTCGCGGTGCTCGCGCAGTCGGCGAGCTCGGCCTTCACCCACGCGCGGCTGGTCTCGCGGCTCCGCTCGGCCGAGGAGAGCCAGCGCAACGAGAACAACTACCTCAAGCGGCGCGAGCAGGGCCGGCGCTTCGACGGAATCATCGGGGAGGCGCCGCTGATGAAGCGGCTCTTCGAGCAGCTGCGCAAGGTCGTGAACACGCGCGTCACGGTCCTCATCGAGGGCGAGACGGGCACGGGCAAGGAGCTCATCGCGAGCGCCGTGCACTACTGGTCCGAGCGGAGCGACAAGCTCTTCGTCGCGCAGAACTGCGCGGCGATGCCGGAGAACCTGCTCGAGAGCGAGCTCTTCGGGCACAAGAAGGGCTCGTTCACGGGGGCGACCGAAGACAAGAAGGGCCTCTTCGAGCTGGCGGACGCCGGCACGCTCTTCCTCGACGAGGTCGGCGAGATGCCGCTCAACCTCCAGGCGAAGCTCCTCCGGGTG
>JAEZBP010001105.1 GCA_023427125.1 Pseudomonadota bacterium
AACGAAGACACAGAACGACCCAGCCCGAAGAGGAAGACACAGAACGACCCAGCCCGAAGAGAAAGAAGAAGAGAACGAAGAGTCAGCGCCGCTCCTCGCGAGACACCAGCCGCGGCCCCGCCGGCGGGTCGGAGGCGGAGGGGGCGCGCGGGTCGTGAGAGCGGATGAACTGCAGGTTCTCGTAGTTGATCGCCCCGTGCGCCAAGACGCACCCGTAGAGCGATCCTGTCGCCTCGTACATCACCCCGAGCAAGAGCCCCATCAGCAGCGCCCACGGCGTCCACATCAAGAAGCGCCGGTCGGGCCCGATGTGCAGCAGCCCGAAGAGGATCGACGTCGGGACGAGCCCCAGGCTCGGCTGCAGCGCCCCCCGGAAGAACACCTCCTCGCCGATCCCCGACGCCAGCGCCAGCGCGAGCACCGCCACCCCGTCGAGCCCGCCCACGATCTCGCGGAACGCCAGGTGGAGCTCGCGCCCCCAGCGGCTCCTCGTCACCAGCGCCCGCGTCGCCACCAGCGTCAGCCCCGCCAGCGCCACCCCGGCCCCCAGCGACCCCACGACGTCCCACGGGGCCGAGAGCGCGAGCCACGGGTGAGGGTGCACGAAGAGCCAGGGCCGCCCTCGAGACGCCGCCCAGCCGAAGCCCAACAGCGTGAGCGTGGCGTAAACGCACGTGGTCAGGAGGAGGATTCGGCGTCGGGTCACGAGCGGTCGGTGCGCGGTGTCGTTGACACTCACGGGGGTGGGGAATTACTAAGGAGCCCACCGGCGACGATGGAATACCACAGCCAGGAAGACGCGCCCCGGGTCCTCGTCGTCGACGACGAGAAGGTGATCCGGGAGATCCTCTCCGACTTCCTGTCGATGGAGGGCTTCAACGTGCGCACCGCCGAGGACGGCAGCGCCGCGCTCGTCGAGCTCTCGCGCCACCACTACGACCTCGTCCTCAGCGACCTGAAGATGCCCAACATGGGCGGCCTCGAGCTGCTCGCGGCCATCGCCAAGCACACGCCGAACGTGGTCACGGTCATCATGACCGGCTTCGGCACCGTCGAGACCGCCATCGACGCGATGAAGCGCGGCGCGTACGACTACATCCTCAAGCCCTTCAAGGTGGAGGAGGTCGTCCACACCATCCGGCGCGGCCTCGAGAAGCGGAAGCTCCAGGCCGAGAACCTGCGCCTCAAGGAGGCCCTCTCGCTCTACAAGGTGAGCGAGGCCATCGCCGCGAGCCTCTCGCTCGACGAGGTGATGCGCACCGTCACCGACGCGGCGATCCACGAGGTCGACGCGGACCAGGCCGTCGTGGTGCTCGACGACGGAGAGGGCGGCTTCTACGAGCGCGCCTGCGAGCTCCACCCGGACTTCCGCCCGCGCTCGGGCGTCGGGCAGCTCGACGCGCTGGCCCTGCGCGACTTCTTCAGCGAGGACAAGCCGCTCCGCGTGCACGGCCCGCCGGCGCGCGAGTGGTTCGCGCACATGCCGGCCGATCTGACCGCGCACTCGTTGATCGTGACGCCGCTCAGCATGCGCCAGCGCGTGATCGGCCTGCTCGGCGCGGTCAGCTACACGCGCGGCAAGAAGTTCGACGAGGGCCAGCGCAAGATGCTGCGCATGGTGGCGAGCCGCGCCGGCGCGGCCATCGAGAACGCCAAGCTCTACGAGGATCTGAAGGCCACGTTCCAGCAGACCATCAAGGGCCTCGCGAGCGCCATCGACAAGATGGACCGCTACACCTCGGGCCACAGCGAGCGGGTCGCGGCGTACGCGCAGATCCTCGCGATCAAGCTGGGCCTCGGTGAGGAGGACGTGGAGATCGTCCGGCAGGCCGCGCTGATGCACGACATCGGCAAGATCGGCTGCGTGATGAACCTGAACAAGCCCGGCAAGCTGAGCCAGGAAGAGTACGACATCTTCAAGATGCACCCCGGCTTCGGCAAGGACATCCTCGAGCCGATCACCTTCCTCCACCCGCTGATCCCTGGCGTGCACCTCCACCACGAGCGCTGGGACGGCCGCGGCTATCCGCTCGGGATGAAGGGCCAGGAGATCCCGCTCATCGCCCGCATCATCAGCGTGGCCGACACCTACGACGCGATGACCAGCGACCGCGCCTACAGGAAGGCGCTCCCCCACGAGGTCGCGGTCAACGAGATCATCCGCTGCACCGGCCAGCAGTTCGACCCCGACTGCGCGCACCCCTTCGCCGAGGCCATCGAGGCCATCCGCGAGGAGCGCACCGAGCGCGGCGAGCCGATCCCCGAGTAGGGCCCGCGCGGATCTCCCGCAGCCCCTCCAGCCAGCTACTACACGATGGGCTCGAAGCTCAGGCGCTGGCCGGCCACCGAGACGCCGGCCATCGCGCCGGGCTCGGGCAGGACGAAGACCGCGACGCCGTTGCGGAAGCGCGCCTGCTCGGCGCCGCCGCGGCCGAGCACGGTCGCGGTCGCCTGCGCGGTCAGGTCGAACTGCCCGGACCGGAGGCTCTGGAACGACGCGGGCGTCGAGAAGACGATGAGCTGGGCGTAGCGCTGCGCGCCGGCCTGGATGCCGGTCGAGATCTGGCGGAGGGTGACGTGGCCGACGGGTCGGCCCCGCTCGTACGCGACGCCCACGCCGCCGGTGCCGCCGATGCCCCACGCGGCCTCACTGACCCGCGGGATGACCACGTAGCCGAACGAGCGATTGAGCACACGCCGGAGCGACGGATCGCGCTCCACCATCTGGCTCACCACGCTCTGGGCTTGCGCGTCGAGCACCTGCTGCTCTCCCCGCGTCTGAGGGGTCGACGCGCAGCCCACGAGCAACAGCACGGCGAGCGCCGGGATGGTTCCGAGAGTGAGTCGCCTCGAGGCTTCGTTCATGGATCTCCTCCGCCTCCTCGCCTGAGCAGGTTCGATGCCGCGCTTGCCCCGTGAGGTCCTCGCGAGGGTCGTCTTCGGACCGGCGCCGAAGTGAGGTGGCGTCTCTCGCCGCGCGTGACGGAACGTCCTCGGAGTGGAGAGCCCGCGATGCGCGGACCCCGCCGGCGCCTGACACCCTCGAGCCACGGTGACCGGGCGCGCCGCGTCGCGGCGTGCTCGAGGCACGCTCTCCGCGCGGGGACGAGGTCGTCCTGAGCGCAGTGTGGGCGCGATGCCGCCGTTCGAGCGCCTTCCCGGCGGTCGCGTCGCGGCCCGTGGATCGTCGCCTCGATGGCACCTCCCTTGCCGGACTCCGGTCGGCCCGCGCTCCGGGCTGCGAGGAGGGAAGGGTCATGCGTCACGCTGCGACAACGCTCGGAACGGTGCTGATCGCGCTGGCCGTCGCCAGCACCCTCCCGTGCGCCGCGGGAGCGCAGCCGGAGTCGGAGGAGGTGCCGGCGCCATGCCCCCCCGACGACGTCACGTATTACGGCCAAGCGGGGGTGTACGAGGTCGGCGGGAGCGTCGGCGTCTTCTGGGACGACCCGGAGCTCACGCTCGCCGTGAGCCCGTCGTTCGGCGTGTTCCTGCTCGAGTACTTCGAGATCTCCGCCATCGTCGACCTCGAGTACGTCAGCGACGAGGATCCCGACACCGGCGAGCGCACGGGATCCACGACCGTCATCGCCGTGATCGAGCCGAGCTACCACCTGCCGCTCCACGAGGGGCTCTATCTCCTGACCGGCCTCGGCGTCGGCGTCGGCTACGACGGCGAGATCGTCGGGCTCGAGCTCATCCCGCGGGTCGGCCTGAACATCGGGATCGGCCGCTCCGGCATCCTGACCCCTGCGGCGCGCGTCCCCATCCTGCTCGGCGTGAGCACGATCGGCGAGGAGGGCGGCTTCGAGGCCTCGGCCGCGGTGGGCCTCGAGGTCGGCTACACGACGTTCTTCTGAGGCCGAGGCGCTCTCCTTCACGTCGCAAGTCACCACTCTGGACGGCGTCCGAGAGCGGCTAGCGATATCGGCGAGCGCCGACTGTCCCGATGACCGCGCGCTCGGGAGGACGAGCCATGGCGGATTTCGGAGTGCACTCGGAGGTCGGCAAGCTGCGCAAGGTGATGGTGCATAGGCCCGATCTGAGCCTGAAGCGGCTGACACCATCCAACCGAGACGAGCTCCTCTTCGACGATGTCCTCTGGGTCGAGCAGGCGCAGAAGGAGCACGACGAGTTCGCCGAGACGTTTCGCCGCCGCGGGGTCGAGGTCTACTACGTCCAAGAGCTCCTGGCCGAGGCGCTCGCGGTGGAGGGCGCGCGCGAGTGGGTCTTCGAGCACACGATCAACCCGTACACGGTGGGGCCGTCCGCCGTCGACGTGGTGATCCGCGCCCTCGACGCGATGGATGACGAGACGCTCGCGAAGCACCTGATCGGCGGGATCACCAAGCGCGAGCTGCTGCGGCGCATGAACGGAGATCTGGTGGGGCGCTCGCTCTCGGCCGCCATCGCCACCGACACGTCGTTCGTGCTGCCGCCGCTGCCGAACCACCTCTTCACCCGCGACAGCTCCTGCTGGCTCTATGGCGGCGTGTCGCTCAACCCGATGTTCTGGCCGTCGCGGCAGCGCGAGACGGTCAACGTCGGGACCATCTATCGCTTCCACCCGATGTTCAAGGGCAAAGACTTCCAGTTCTGGTACCCCGACGCCGGCCACGCCGAGGAGCACGACGAGTTCGACATCCAGGACTTCGGGCGCGCCGCGATCGAGGGCGGCGACGTGATGCCCATCGGCAAGGGCACCGTCCTCATCGGAGTCAGCGAGCGGACGACCGGGCGCATGGCGGAGATCCTCGCGATGCGCCTCTTCGAGAAGGAGGCCGCCGAGCGCGTCGTCGTCGTCGAGCTCGAGAAGAAGCGCTCGTACATGCACCTCGACGTCGTCTTCACGTTCATGGACCGGCAGACCGTGAGCGTGTATCCGAAGGTGATCGAGACGACGAAGGCCTACAGCGTCCGGCCCGGGAGCCGCCCGGGCACCATCGACGTGCGGGCCGAGGAGAGCTTCCTCGGGAGCGTCGCCGACGCCCTCGGGATCGCCGAGAAGGACCTCCGGGTCGTGACGACCGGCGGCGACGAGGCGCAGCAGGAGCGCGAGCAGTGGGACAGCGG
>JAEZBP010000723.1 GCA_023427125.1 Pseudomonadota bacterium
CCTCCGCGCTGCCCGCGTGAAAAAGCCGGTCCCGACCAGCTCCCTCCGCGCTGCCCGCGCCGAAAAGCCGGTCCCGACCAGCTCCCTCCGCGCTGCCCGCGCCGAAAAGCCGGTCCCGACCAGCTCCCTCCGCGCGGCGCACGCCGAAAAGCCGAGCGCTCTCGGAGAATCGGTCGTGCGACCGTGCTCGAGCTGCTCGGCCTCGGCTTTTTTGCATGCTCGGACCGCCGAATGGCCGAGCGCTCTCGGAGATCGGTCAGTTGCAGCGGCCGGTTGCGGCGTCGTAGCTGCATGACCACGGCGGGCCGAAGGGGAGGATGCTGAAGAGGCCGAAGGGGTCGGAGGGATCGGGGGCGCCCCGCACGACGGTGCCGATCGGGTAGATCATGCAGTCCATCCCGCAGACGCCGTCGAAGAAGACGACGTCGGCCACGTAGTAGTTGTCGTTCTCCGCGCCGTAGCCGTCGCCGTTCCTCAGCGCGATGAGGGGATCGCTGCCGAACGAGCCGCGGATCGCGCCGCCGCAGTAGATGTTGACGGTGGGGTAGGTCGGCCCGGCGTGCCCGGAGTTGCTGTAGTAGTTGACCACGATCCGATACGGCTGGCCGACGATCGGGTTGTCGACGTTGATGTTCTCGGGGGCGCAGAACCGGTCGTCGTTCGGATCGGTCACGCTCACCGAGCACGCGCCGTCGGTGCCGTTGGTGTCGACGTCGAGGCGCGGGTTGCGGCAGGCGCCGCGGGCGCTCCAGTCGGAGCCTCCGCCGTGCGGAGCGGTCGCGCAGTTCTCGAGCGGGCTGTCGGCGTGGCCGGGCCAGCTGATGTCGTCGTCGGGCTGGCAGTTGCTCCAGTAGCAGTCATCGGCGTCGTCGAAGAAGTCGGTGTCGACGCCGTTGCGCGTCCAGCGGTGGAGGTGGAGGTCGACGTCGGTGCCGCCGGCGGTGTCGAGCATGGTGTCCCAATTGAGCTCCACCCGGAGGCCCGTGCCCTGGACGTACACCGTCCAGCCGCAGCTCGACTCGCTTCCGTCCGCGAGGGTGAGCGTGACGTTCACGCGGTAGGCGCCCGACGCGGTGAAGTACACCTGGGTCTCCGCGGCGCTCGGGCTCGCCGGCGCCGGGCAGAGCTCGGCCGGCACCGAGTCGGGGCAGCCGATGGTCCAGCGGTACGCCGTCGCGGCCTGCGTCGTCATCACGCGGCTGCCGCGCAGCGTGTAGGTCGAGAGCGGCGCGGCGTGATCGTTGCCCGGGCAGACGAGATCGGCGGTGCAGCCCGCGAGGTCGTCGGTGACGCCGTTGCAGTCGTTGTCCGCTCCGTCGCACGTCTCCGCGCTCGGGTTGACGCCGCCCGTGCACGCGCTCCACGTGAGGAACTCACTGCAGATCTCCACGCCGTCCGCGCAGGCGCCGATGTCGCGGCGGTCGGGCGGGCCCGCGAAGCAGGGGCGGGTGACGCCGGGCGCGGCGCAGGCGCAGCCCTCGTCGACCTGCCCGTTGCAGTTGTCGTCGAGGCCGTTTCCGTCGCCGTCGCCGCAGAGCTCGACGGGCCCGCAGCCCGGCGCGCAAGGGTTCACCGGAGGGAGCGAGCCGTCGGGCCCCGGCGTGACCGGAGGGCCGCCGTCGGCGCCCGGCTGCGGGCCGCCGCCGTCGGTGCCCGGACCCGTGCGGGTGCCCGTGGTGCAGCCGATGAAGAGCAAGCTCGCGATCGCGAGCGAGGTGACGAACGCGGAAAAGCCAAGCCGTGCCATGCCGAACCTCTCGTGGAGGCGACACGGTGACAGAGGCGACGGCCGCCGTCGAGAGCGGCTACCCTCCAGAGCCCATGGCCATCACCTACCTCGAGACGTCTCGGTCGATGCCGCTCGTCACGCTCCCGCTCCGCACGAGCGTCGCTCCCCTCTCGGGCGCGCGCGTGCTGATCGCGCCGGCCTCGACGCTCTCCGTCGAGCGCTACCGCGAGCTCGCGGTGGACGGGGAGATCACCGACATCGTCGTCCCGAACCTCTTCCACACCGAGGGCGTCGTCCCCGCGGCCAAGGCCTTCCCGAGCGCGCGGCTCTGGGCGCCGCCGGGCATCGAGAAGAAGGGCCTGGGCGTCGACTGGCACGGCGCGCTCGGTCGCGACGCCTGGCCGCATCAGGACGAGCTCGCGCTGGTCGCGCTCGGCGGGATGCCGGGGTTCCACGAGAGCGTCTTCGTCCACCGCGCGACGCGCACGCTCGTCGTGACCGACCTCGCGTTCAACCTGCTCGACGCGAGCGGCCTCGGCGCGCGCATCCTCTACGGCATCTTCGGCACCTACCGCCGCTTCGGCGTGAGCCGCCTCTTCCTGCGCGCGGTGAAGGATCGCCGCGCCTTCACGCGGTCGCTGGCGGAGCTCTTCGAGCACGACTTCGACGCGCTCGCGCCCTCGCACGGCCTCGTCGTCGAACGTGGCGCGAAGGACGCGCTGCGCGAGGCGCTCGCCGAGCGGGGCTGCTGAGTTGGCTGGAGGGGCTGTCAGCCCCTCCCCCCATCGTGGCAAAGCCACAATGGGGCCCCCTCCCAACTCCGAGCCCTACGGGGCGTAGCCCCTTCGGGCTCGATCCCATCGCGGGGCGATGGGTCCCTGTCGACCCACGGCATCGCTTCGCGATGCCTGGTCTCCGGCTCGCCGGGGGCGCGCCCTCGCGCGCGCAGCCGAGCTCCGCGGCCCGCCTGACCGGTCAGCGCTTCCCGTCCCCGGCGTCCCGGCAGCGGGGAACGCTACGCTCGGTGTCCCCCAGCGCGGCAGCGTCTGAGTGGTCAGCGAGCCGCTGCCAGGCTCGCTCGAGGCGCGCCGCGCGCGCCTTGCTCGCCACCTCGAGGAGGGGGCGGTCGCGGGACCAGCGCTCGCGCTCGGCGCTCGGCGCGCTCGCCCACGCGGGCTCGAGGTCATCGACCAGCGCCCGCGTGAGCTCGATCGCGCCGGCCAGCGCGATGTGGGTGGCGGGGCTCGAAGGGTCGCGCCCGGAGAGCTCGCGCGTGGACAAGAGCAGCGCGCACGCCCGCTCGATCGCCTCGCGCGGCCAGCCGTGCCGGACGCCGGTCGCCGCGAGCCAGGCGAGCAGCGCCGCGTGCACGTGCACGTCCTCGACGGTGCGGAAGGGGCGCACGTAGTCGTCCCAGCCGTCGCCCGGCAGGAGCTCGAAGCGCTCGACGCCCTCGAAGCGGACGCGCGCGTGCGGGACCTCGGGGACGAAGGGCAGCGGGGGCAGCTCGGTGACGACGACGCCCTCGGCGTCTCGATCCACTCGCACCAGAGCGAGCTTCGGTCGCTCGCCCTCGCCGACCTTCGCGAGCACGTAGAGATCCTGCGCGTGCGCGCCGAGGGTGACGAAGGCCTTCTCTCCCGAGAGCGCGCCGTGTGTGATCGCGGTCGCGATGGCCCGCGGGTGGGCGCCGCCGCTCTCCGTCGCACAGAGCGCGGCCGGCCGTGTGTGATCGCGCGAGGGGATCAGCGCGGCGAGCGCGGCCTCGTAGCCCGCGGCGAACGCGTGCCCGAGCCGATCGGCGAGCGCGCCACCTCGGACCGCGGCCTCCCACGGCGAGAGATCGGGAGCCGCGCAGGCGGCGAGAAACGCGAGCGCGCCCTCCACCTCGATCGGCGGGGCGCCTCGAAGCAGATCCTCGATCAGATCTCGCCGTTCCGCGCCTTCTCGACCCACGCCAGGACCTCGCGGTCGATGATCTCGATCGCCTTGCCCTTGAAGATGCGGAGCAGGAACGGCACCTCGAGATCCACGTAGATCTTCGGCCCGCTGATCTCGATGTCACCGGCCACCGACACGCCCTTGGCGCGGAACCCGAGGTTCCCCTTGGTCTCGCTGGTCCAGCTGAACTGCGGGTTGTACTCGGCGAAGCGCGCCGAGTAGGCCTCCATCGCCTTGCTGACGGCCTTCTTCGCCAGCTCCGGGGAGAGCCCATGGTGGATCTCGTGCTTCATGCCCATGCGCTGCACCTCTAGAGCAAAACGATCGTGGCCTCAAGCTTTCATCATGCGTCGCGGCGGGGGCGGCGGGCGACCTCGAGCACCTTCTTCCGTAGGCGCAGGCCGGCGGGGGTCACCTCGAGCAGCTCGTCCTTGTCGATCCACTCGAGCCCGCTCTCGAGCGTCACCAGGCGCGGCGGCGAGAGGACGACGTTCTCGTCGCGGCCTGCCGCGCGGATGTTCGTGAGCTTCTTCTCGCGCGTGACGTTCACGTCGAGGTCGTTCTCGCGGTTGTGCTCGCCGATGATCATCCCCTCGTAGACCTCGGTGCCCGCCTCGATGAAGAGGACGCCGCGCGGCTGGAGGTGGAAGAGCGCGTAGGGCGTCGCGACGCCCTTGCGATCGGCGACGATCGCGCCGTTGGGCCGGCGCAGCATCGGCCCGCCGTACGGGTCCCAGCCCTCGAAGAGCGTGTTGAGCAGGCCCATCCCACGGGTGAGCGTGAGGAACTGCGTGCGAAAGCCGATGAGCCCGCGGGAGGGCACGCGGTACTCGATCCGCGCGCGCCCGAACCCGAGGTTCGTCATCTTGACCATCTGGCCGCGGCGGGTGCCGAGGGCCTGCGTCACCGCGCCCACGTACTCCTCGGGCACGTCCACCACCGCGCGCTCGACCGGCTCGCAGGCGACGCCGTCGACGTCGCGCACGACCACCTCGGGCATGCCGACCGCGACCTCGTAGCCCTCGCGCCGCATCGTCTCGAGGAGCACCGCGATCATCAGCTCGCCGCGCCCGTACACGGTGAACTGGTCGGGGACGTTGGTCGGCTCCATGCGCATCGCGAGGTTGCGCTTGGCCTCGCGCTCGAAGCGATCCTTGATGTGCCGCGACGTCACCCACTTGCCGCTCTTGCCCGCCATCGGCGAGGCGTTCACGTGCATCGTGACCTTGAGCGTGGGCTCCTCGACGTGGATGCGCGGCAGCGCGACCGCGTGCTCGGGGTCGGCGAGCGTGTCGCCGATCTGCACCTCCTCGATGCCCGAGATCGCGCAGATGTCGCCGGCCGCCGCGCCGTCGATCTCGACGCGCTTCATCGCCTCGAAGCCGTACACGGAGGCGACCTTCGCGCGGGTGGTGCCGCTCTCGCCGATCAGCGCGAGCTGGCTGCCGCCCTGGACGCGCCCGTGCACGATGCGGCCGATCGCGAGGCGACCGACGTACTCGTCGTGCTGGATGTCGTTGACGATCATCTGGAGCGGCGCGTCGGGATCGCCGAGGGGCGCCGGCACCTTGGCGAGGATGGTCTCGAAGAGCGGCGTGAGGTCCTTGCCCTCGTCCTCGAGCGCGAGCTTGGCCATGCCCTCCTTGCCGATCGCGTAGAGCACCGGGAAGTCGGTCTGCTCCTCGGAGGCCTCGAGCTCGCAGAAGAGATCGAAGGCCTCGTTCAGCACCTCGTCGGGCCGGGCGTCGGGCCGGTCGATCTTGTTGATCACGACCAGCACGGTCATGCCGAGCTCGATCGCCTTGCTCATCACGAAGCGCGTCTGGGGCAGCGGGCCTTCGGCCGCGTCGATCAGGAGGATCGCGCCGTCGGCCATCCGCAGCGTGCGCTCGACCTCACCGCCGAAGTCGGCGTGGCCGGGCGTGTCGATGATGTTGATCTTCACGCCGCCGTAGCGGACGGACGCCTGCTTCGCGAGGATCGTGATGCCGCGCTCGCGCTCGAGATCGTTCGAGTCCATGACGCGATCCTGCAGCGCGGCCTTCTCGTGGAAGACGCCGGTCTGCCGGAGCATCGCGTCGACCAGCGTGGTCTTGCCGTGATCGACGTGCGCGATGATCGCGATGTTGCGGAGGTTCTGGTTGCGACGATCGCTGCTCATTCGCGGCCTCGTGGGGGTCGGGTCGGGCGCGCGATGTGACACGCGCGGTCGGCAGGAGCAATGCAGAACACACGGGTCGCTCCGCTCCGTGACGCGATCCCGCCCACCTGGGGAACGCCCCCACAGGCAGGTGGTCGGCATCGCGTCACTCCGCTTCGCTCCTCGATCGGGTAATCTCCGCCGCCGTGAGAGATGAGCGAGGGAGGGTGCTGGCCGGTCGCTACGAGCTCGTCGAGGAGGCCGGTCAGGGCGGGATGGCGATCGTCTGGCGTGCGCTGACGCGCGGCGCGGCGGGCTTCCACAGGCCGGTGGCGGTCAAGCGCATCCGGCGCGCGCTCGCGAGCGATCCGGCGTTCGTGCAGATGTTCGTGGAGGAGGCGCGGGTCGGCGCGGACCTCGATCACCCGAACGTCGTGTCGATCCACGACTTCGGTGAGGACGAGGACAAGCAGCACTACCTCGTGATGGAGTGGGTCGAGGGCGTGGATCTGCGCCGCTGGTCGGCCAGCTACGTGCAGGCCGGCTGGCACGCGCCCTGGCACCTCGGCGCCGCGGTCGGGATCGAGGCGCTGCGCGGGCTCTACGCGGCGCACACCCGCACCGATCTGCGGGGCGTCGCCGCGCCGACCTACCACCGCGACGTCACGCCCGGCAACGTCATGATCGGCCTGAACGGGATCGTGAAGATCACCGACTTCGGGCTCGCCCGGGCGATGGACCGCGCGCGCATCACGCGGCCCGAGATGGTGAAGGGCAAGATCGCGTACCTGGCGCCCGAGCTGATCGAGGAGGGCGATCCGAGCCCGCAGAGCGACATCTTCAGCCTGGGCGTCGTGCTCTGGGAGCTCCTGGCGGGCCGCAGGCTCTTCATGCGGCGGAGCGACCTCGAGACGGTGAAGGCCGTGGCGCGCTGCGACGTGCCGCCGCTCGCCAAGCTCCGGCCCGACCTGCCGCGCGAGCTGATCGCCGTCGTGCATCGCTCGCTCGAGCGCGACCCGGACGCTCGCTTCCTGAGCGCGAGGGAGATGGCGCGCGCGCTCGCGCAGGTGCTGCGTTTGGTCGCCGAGCCGACCGACGCGGAGCCGCTCGGCGCCAGCGTGGCGCTCGCCCGCTCGAGGCTCGGC
>JAEZBP010001156.1 GCA_023427125.1 Pseudomonadota bacterium
CTCCTGGGGCGACGTGGTGCCGGCCGGCGCGGCCGAGGGGCTCGGACAGCTCTGCACGCCCGACGCGGTGCCGCCCCTGCTCGGCGCGCTCGCCGACGTGACCACCCCGCCCTCGGTGCGCCGGGCCGCGGTGAGCGCGCTCTCGACCGCACGCGAGTCCGTCTCGGATCGGCCGACGCTGCGCCGGATCCGCGAGGCGGCCGAGGCCGAGCTCGAGTGCTTCGACCCGAACGTGCGGATCGCGGCGGCCCGCCTGCTGACGAGCCTCGGGGATCGCGCGGGGCTCGGGGTGCTCGAGCGGCTCGCGGCGAACGACCTCGACGGCCGGGTGCGCCGGGCGGCGCGTGAGGCGAAGCGCGACCTCGCGGGGCGCCTCGAGAAGCCTCCGGAGATCGCCGCGATGCGCGACGAGATCGAGAAGCTGCGGGGCGAGGTCCGTGAGCTGCGCGCCGCGGTCGCCGAGGCGCGGGGCGAGGGTGGGGCGGGTGCGTCGTGACGCCCAAGATCACAACGCTTTCTGGGGCTTGCTGGCTCATTGACACGCTAGAACCGACACACTACAACGCCGCGGGACTCGCCGGCCCTCGCCCAACGTGGCGCAGGGGTCTCGGCGAGCGCAGGTGAGGAACGATGCTCGAGGTCTACCTGCCGGTTCTCATGATGCTCGGGATCGCCGTGTCGATCCCGGTGCTGCTCTTCGTGCTCGCGTCGATCTTCGGTCCGAAGAACCCGACGCCCGAGAAGATGATCCCGTACGAGTCGGGATCGGAGACGGAGGGCGCCGCGCATGCGCGGCTGAGCGTCAAGTTCTATCTCACCGCGATCCTCTTCGTCGTCTTCGACATCGAGGCGGTGTTCATGTACCCGTGGGCCGCCACGTTCCGGGAGCTCGGCTGGTTCGGGCTGGTGGAGATGGTGATCTTCGTGGCCGTCCTGGCGATCACGCTGGTGTACGCGTGGCGGAAGGGAGCGCTCGAATGGCTTCGATGAAGCACCTCATGGGCGGAGTCGACTCCGGCTTCGTGACGACAAAGCTCGAGGATCTCCTCGCGTGGGCGAGGAAGTACTCCCTCTTTCAGTATCCCTTCGTCACCGCCTGTTGCGGCATGGAATTCATGTCGCTCAATGGCCCGGTGTACGACGGCCTCGCGCGCTTCGGCGCCGAGGCGCCCCGCTTCTCGCCGCGGCAGGCCGATCTGCTCTGGGTGGTCGGCACCATCAGCCAGCGCCAGGGCCCCGCGCTCAAGCGCATCTACGAGCAGATCGCCGATCCCAAGTGGGTTGTCGCGTTCGGCACGTGCGCGTCGTGCGGCGGCTTCTACGACAACTACACGACGATCCCCGGCATCGACAAGATCATCCCCGTCGACGTGTACATCCCCGGCTGCCCGCCCCGCCCCGAGGCGGTGATCGACGGGCTGATGCTGCTGATGGAGAACATCCAGCGCGGAGGCCGGCGCGGCGAGGGCGTCCTGGTGCCGACGGCGCAGGTCCCGAAGCTCACGCAGCTGAAGAAGAAGGACTCGGCGGTGAACCTCGCGGTCGAGGAGAACAAGCGCCTCCAGGCGGAGCGCGCCGAGGCGCTGTCCGATCACCTCCGCTCCGATCACGAACAGGACGACGACGCCCGCATCCCGGCGCTGCGGAACAAGCATTGAGGCGCGTCAGGAGCACGTCTCTTCAGGAATCATCATGAGCAAGAACGTCCTCAGCCTTCTGTCGGCGGAGCTCGGCGATCGCGTCCTCGAGACGAGCTCGTTTCGCGGTGACGATCAGGCCGTGATCGATCGGGCGGCCTGGAAGGCGGCGGCCACCTTCCTCCGCGACGACCCGCGCTGCGCGATGGACCACTTCCTGGACATCACGGCGGCGGACTACGTGGAGCGCGAGCCCGAGATGCCGCGCTTCGACGTGGTGCTCATCGTGAGGTCGATGAAGCACAACCACCGCGTGCGCCTCAAGACGCGCGTCGGTGAGGACGAGAGCCTCGAGAGCGTGGTCGGGGTGTGGCCGGGCGCGAACTGGGGCGAGCGCGAGGTCTTCGACATGTTCGGGATCCGCTTCGAGGGGCACCCCGACCTGCGCCGCATCCTCATGTACGACGAGTTCGTCGGGTACCCGCTCCGCAAGGACTACCCGATCGAGAAGACGCAGCCGCTCGTGCCCTACCGGGACGTCGCGGACATCGACAAGCTCCCGCCCTTCGGGCCCGACGAGGGGCAGCCGTGGACGCGCGTCGATTGGTCCGAGCGCCTGCGCGGCCGCGACGTCCAGGTCTCGCCGGCGATCGGCGCGCAGCAGGGGCAGCGCCCCGCGCTCTCGACGGGGATCGAGCACGACCCCAAGGCGGCTGCGGCGATCGCGGCGGGCGTCGCTGCAGGGAACGCGGAGGACTGAGCGATGGAGCCGAACTACGAAGCGGACGAGGACGCGACCACGCTCGAGCTGCCCTCCGAGCCCATGCGGCTCAACATGGGCCCCTCGCACCCGGCGATGCACGGCACCATCCGCATGGTGCTCGACCTCGACGGCGAGACGGTCGTCGACGTGGACATCCAGCCCGGCTACCTGCACCGCGGCTTCGAGAAGTCGTGCGAGCGCGGGAACTGGCAGCAGGTCTTCCCGTACACCGACCGGCTCAACTACGTCTCGCCCATGCTCAACAACGTCGGCTTCTCGCTGGCGGTGGAGAAGCTGATCGGGCTGACGGTCCCGGAGCGCTGCCTCTACTACCGCACCGTGCTCGGCGAGCTGGCGCGGATGACCGACCACATGACGTGCAACGCGGCGACGGCGATGGAGCTCGGCGCGTTCACGCCCTTCTTGTGGCTCATCAAGGTGCGCGACTGGATCTGGGACATCCTCGAGCAAGAGACCGGCGCGCGGATGACCCACAGCTTCGGCCGGATCGGCGGGATGGCCAAGCCGCCGACGCCGAACTTCAAGGAGACCACGCTCGCGATCTTCCCCGAGGTCGATCACGCGATGATCGAGACGGAGAAGCTGCTCATCCGCAACCGCATCTTCCTCGACCGGACGCAGGGCGTCGGGAAGCTCACGCCAGAGCGGGCCATCGCGATGGGCGTGACGGGGGTGATCCTCCGCTCGACCGGCGTCGACTACGACGTCCGCAAGGCGAACCCGTACATGCTCTACGACCGCTTCGACTTCGACGTCCCGGTCGGGCACGACGGCGACAATTACGACCGCTTCATGTGCCGCTTCGAGGAGATGCGCCAGTCGATGAAGATCATCCGACAGGCGCTCGAGCAGATGCCGACCGAGGGGCCGGTCAACTCCCCCGACGTCCGCTACATCCTCCCCGAGAAGGAGGATGTCTACACGACGATCGAGGGCACGATCGCGCACTTCAAGCTCGTGATGGAGGGCATCAAGACGCCTCCCGGCGAGGTCTACTCCTACACGGAGGCCGGCAACGGGGAGCTCGGCTTCTACATCGTCTCGGACGGCTCGGGCACTCCCTACCGGGTCCGCTGCCGCCCGCCGTGCTGGTACAACCTCGCCGCGTGCCGCGAGATGTTGATCGGGGACATGCTCCCCGACATCGTCCCGACCTTCGGCTCGATCAACATGATCGGCGGCGAGTGCGACCGTTGATCGACCCTAGCTGACTGCCGGATTCATCGATGCCCACTTTCAAGCTGGACGGCCAGGACATCTCCTTCGAGCAGGGTGACACGATCATCCGGGCGGCCTGGCGCGCCGGCGTGGAGATCCCCCACTTCTGCTGGCATCCCGGGCTCAGCATCGCGGCGAACTGCCGGATGTGCCTCGTCGAGATCAAGAGCGCACGCCCGATGGCGCTCCCGGTCCTGAAGTGGGACGACAAGAAGAAGCAGTGGGCGGAGGCGGTCAAGCCCAAGCTCCAGCCCGCGTGCCAGATGATGGCCACCGAGGGGATGGAGGTCCTCGCCAAGAGCGAGCAGGCCCTCAAGGCGCAGGAGAGCACGCACGAGTTCTTGCTGCTCAACCACCCGGTCGACTGCCCGATCTGCGATCAGGCCGGCGAGTGCAAGCTGCAGGACTACTGGTTCACCTCGCAGAAGAAGCTGAAGCGCAAGAAGACCGAGCCCGTGCACAAGCCCAAGGGCGTGCGCTTCGGGCCCACCATCGTCTACGACGCGGAGCGCTGCGTCATGTGCACGCGCTGCATCCGCTTCTGCGACGAGGTGGCCAAGGACCACGTGCTCGACATGCGCGAGCGCGGCAACCACAACGAGATCGTCCTCAGCCCCGGCCGCGAGCTCGACCACGACTACACGCTGATGACCGAGCACGTCTGCCCGGTCGGCGCGCTGACGAGCCGCGACTTCCGCTTCAAGGCGCGCGTGTGGTTCCTGCGCTCCGCGCCGAGCGTCTGCAACGGCTGCGCGACCGGCTGCAACTCCTGGGTCGACTACGACCCGCGCTACCAGCGCGTGTACCGGCTGCGCCCCCGCGACAACGAGGCGGTCAACCAGTACTGGATGTGCGACGAGGGGATGATGAGCTACAAGCGCTTCCACGAGGATCGCATCCTCACGGGGCGCGTGCGGGCCACCGCCGCGGACGGCGTCGGGAAGGTCATGGAGGTCCCGCGCGAGGCCGCCATCGAGGCGGCAGCGTCGGTGCTCGAGAAGGTCGAGGGCGGCAAGCTCGCGGTGGTGCTCAGCGCGCAGCACTCGAGCGAGGACAACTACGTGCTCGCGCGGATGGCGAAGGAGCACTTCGGGACCGAGCGCCTCTACCTCACGGCGCTCGGCGGCTGGCGCGGCGACGACATCCTCCGCAGCCCGGACAACAACCCGAACCGCGCGGGCGCCAAGGCGGTGGCCGGCGCGGACCTCCGCACGATGGAGCAGCTCGTCTCGGACGCCGAGAGCGGCGCGGTCACGGCGGTGCTCTCGCTCGGCTGGGCGACGAGCCTGTCGGAGGCCGAGCTCGCGCCTCTCGCGCGGCTCGAGGGCGTCAACCTGACGACGAACGCGGGCGCGCTGACCTCGAGCGCGTCGGTCGTCGTGCCGGTGGCGAGCCACGCCGAGGCCAGCGGCACCTTCGTCAATGGCAAGGGCGTCGCGCAGGCCTTCCGCCGCGCGATCAAGGCGCCGGGCGGCATCAAGAGCGGCTGGGAGACGCTGCTCGAGATCGGGCGGCGGCTCGGCTGGGACATCGAGATGCGCCGGCTCGGCGACGTCCAGAAGGCGATGCCCCAGCAGCTCCCGCCGCCGGCGTCCGGGACCTCGGCGTCCGAACCGCCCGAAGAACAGTCGGCTTCCGCTACCTGAGAGAACGCCCGATGCTGCTTCTTGTCGTCTCGACCCTGCTCAAGATTGGCGTGGTGCTCGGCATCCTGCTGGGCATCGCGCCGGTGCTCACGTGGCTCGAGCGCCGTCAGAGCGCGATGATGCAGGATCGCGTCGGGCCGGTGCGGTCGGGCATCCCGCTCCCGGGCTCGATCGCCAACCTGATCCAGGGCCCGCTGGCCATGGGCGCCAAGGCGGTCGGCTACATCACCGGCGGTCTCGCGATCATCGCAGGCGTGGTGCTGGTGCTCCTCCTCATCGCGCGCTGGCAGCTCGCGAACGCGGCGATGGACCTCGAGACCCGCCAGTGGATGCTGGAGGCGGTCGGGGCGGCGTCGGGCAACCCCTCGGCGGTGCCGGCGAGCCTCGAGGCGGCGTTCAGCCCGGTGCTGACCGCGTACGGCTGGGGCGTCGTGGTGCTGGCGCTCCTCTCGGCGTTCCACTTCGGCGCCGCGTGGTTCGTGAAGAACATGGTCGACAAGCGCGGGCACCTGACCGCGTTCGGCCTGATCCACCCGTTGAACGACGTGGTGAAGATGATCTTCAAGGAGGATTTCGTCCCGCCGAAGGCGGACAAGTTCCTCCACGCCGCGGCGCCGATCATCGCGACCATCCCGGCCTTCGCGACCTTCGCGGTGATCCCCTTCGGCCCCGATCTGCACTGGGGCGCCGAGGGCGAGCCCTTCTACCGCTGGCTCATCGACATCATCCCGGCGGGCGCGGCGGCGGGGCAGATCATCCCGCTCCAGGTCGCGAACATCAACGTCGGCATCCTCTACATCTTCGCCATCGCCGGCACCGGCATCGTCGGCGCCGCGATCGCGGGCTACTCGTCCGACAACAAGTACGCGCTCCTCGGCGGCCTGCGCGCGGCCAGCCAGATGGTCAGCTACGAGGTCACCCTCGGCTTGACCCTGGTCGGCAGCTTCATGGTGTACGGCACGCTGCTGCTCGACGAGATGGTCGCGTGGCAGCAGACCCACGTCTGGGGCTTCTTGGTGCAGCCGCTCGGGCTCATCCTCTTCTTCTTCTCCACGCAGGCGGAGATGAAGCGGGTGCCCTTCGACGCGCCGGAGGGCGAGAGCGAGATCGTCGCCGGGTACTTCCTCGAGTACTCGGGCATGAAGTGGGGCCTCTTCATGACGGGCGAGTTCGTCGAGCACATCGCGAGCTCGGCCCTCATCGTGACCCTCTTCTTCGGCGGCTACGACCTGCCCTTCCTCGACTCGGACGGGCTCCGAGTGGAGTTCCTCAACGTCTTCGTGCCGATGCCCCACGTCCTGGTGGTCGTGCTCAGCATCGCGGCGTTCGTGGTGAAGGTCCTGCTCTCGACGATGATGCAGCTCCAGGTCCGCTGGACGCTCCCGCGCTTCCGCTACGACCAGATCATGCAGCTCTGTTGGAAGATCATCCTTCCACTCTCGCTCGTGAACATCCTGGTCACCGGCGTCGTGATCCTGCTGCTGCAATAGGGGCTGGGTCGATAGGGAAGAGAAGATGGCGTACAAGATCTCGAAGCCCAAGCGCACTCTCGGCGACCAGGCCTACTTCCCGGAGGTGGCGAAGGGGCTGGCGCTCACGATCAAGCGCGCCTTCAAGAACACGTTCTCGAAGGAAGAGAACAAGGTCATCGCGACGATCCGCTACCCCGACGAGGTGCGCGACTACCCGGAGCGCTTCCGCGGGGTGCACCGGCTGATGCACCGCACGGACGGCTCGCCGCGCTGCGTGGCGTGTCTCTGCTGCAGCACGGCGTGTCCGGCGCAGTGCATCTACATCGAGCCGGCGGAGTACGAGCCGGAGGACGCGCGCTACGGCTACGAGCGCTACCCGAAGGTGTTCGTGATCGACGAGCTGCGCTGCATCTTCTGCGGCTACTGCGTGGAGGCCTGCCCGTGCGACGCGATCCGCATGGACACGGGCGTGCACATGCCTCCGTCGAGCAAGCGCGAGCACTTCATCTTCGACAAAGAGATCCTGATGTCCATCCCGGGCAAGGACGGAACGTACGTGACGGCGAACCCGCGGCACGAGCCGGGCGACGCCACGCACCCGGGGCTCGATCGCGAGCGCGGGCATCACTGAGCCTCTCTGCTCCGCTCGCTCTTCGCTCTTCTCGGCTCGCTCTTCGCTCTTCGCTCTTCTCGGCTCGCTCTTCTCGGCTCGCTCTTCGCGTGAGGGCCGGGGCCGCGCCTTTGGCGAGGCCTCCGGCGTTGGCCGCCTCGAATGGGCTTCCGCGCACGCTGGCCGGCCGGCCGGGCCCGCTCGACGCGGCGCCTGCTCCGCCAGTCACCACGCGCCCCGCCACCTCCGACA
>JAEZBP010001157.1 GCA_023427125.1 Pseudomonadota bacterium
GGCCCGATGATCGCGAGCGTGTCGCAGCCCTCGGGCAGCGCGGAGAGCCCCCGCGTCGCGACCGACTCCCGGCCGAGGTTCTCGCGCCGCAGCTCCGCCGCGAGCTCCGAGAGGCTCTCCTCGAGCGCGATCTCGCCGTGCCCGGTGGTGAAGCAGATCTTCGTCGGCCGGCCCTCGGTGACCTGCAGGATCGCGCCGGTGAGCGCCCGCTCCGCCACGACGTTCAGCTGGAGGCGCTCCTCGCCGCCCTCGTCGAGCGCGATCTCGCCGTGCCCGGTGGTGAAGCAGATCTTCGTCGCGCGGCCCTCGGTGACCTGCAGGATCGCGCCGGTGAGCGCGCGCTCCGCCTCGACGTTGAGCTGGATGCGCTCGTCCTCGCCCTCCCCGGCGAACGAGTGGCTCACCAGATCCTCGCGGCCGACCTCCCACTGCCGCTCGCCCGCCACGACCACCAGCGCCACGTCGGTCGTCCGCACGACGCCCTCGCGGGTCTGGCGCTCCCCCTCGCGCAGCCGGAAGCGGCGCACCGCGTCGGTGTACGCGCCGGGATCGCGATGCGGATCCGCGAAGCGGACGGTGAGGCGATCGCTCGCCGCCCGGTAGCGCTCCAGCAGAGTCCGGAGCTCCCGGTGCTCGGGCTCGCTCTCGCTGACCAGCACCCAGATCTCGACCGGCTGGCCGAGCCCCTCGAGCACCCGCTCGCTGCGATCGGAGAGGGTGAAGAGCGACTCCTCGGTCCAGTCCCAGCGCTCGTAGTGGCGGAACGCGAGGTAGTTCAGCATCGCGACGATGACCGACAGGAGCAGCGCGTTGGCGGGCAGGAAGACGCGCGCGCGGGTGCGCCGGCCTCGCGCTCCGCCGGCGTCTGCCGCTCCGGTCGGCTTCGATGCGGTCACGGGCTTCGGCTCGCTCACTCCTCGACCCTCCGGGCAGAGAGCACGGCGATCGCGAGCGTGATCGCGAGGGCGGCCACCGTGCCGTCGAAGATGAGATAGCGGCTGTCGACGATGCCCGCCGAGAACGCCTCCATGTGCGTCCAGATGCTGATGTAGCCGAGGATCTCGCGGTACTCCTCGCCGAGGAGCATGCCGGCCAGCCCGAGAATGAAGAGCCCGCCGAGCGTGGCGAACGTGAGGATCGCCGCGACGATCTGGTTCTTCGCGATGGTGCTCATCAGCGTGCCGATCGCCATGTAGTACGCGCCGATGCCGAGCACCCCGAGGTAGCTGCTCCCGACCGCGCCCATGTCGACCGAGCCGTAGCGGCTGGCGAGCCAGACGTAGAGCAGCGTGGGGACCCACAGCGCGACCCACACGATCAGCGCCGCGAGATACTTGCCGAGCACGATCGACGTGTCGCGGACCGGCGCGGTCATCAGCATCTCGATGGTGCCGCGGCTGCGCTCCTCGGCGAGCAGGCGCATCGTGATGATCGGCACGAACACGAGGGGCGGCAGATAGAAGAGCGTGGTCTGGCCGAAGAAGGCGCTGAGCAGGTTGTCGGTCGCGTTGGCCTGGAGCGGGTTCGCCGCGAACCACGTGGCCATCAGGTAGAAGCTGAAGCCCTCGATCAGCAGCCACGCGGTGATGACCGCGTAGGCGAGCGGCGACGCGAAGAACGCGAAGACCTCGCGCTTGCAGATGGTCCAGGTGGCCCTCATCGCGCGGCCTCCTCGTCGTCGCCCTCTTCGGCGGCGTCGTCCGAGCGCTCTTCCTCGTCTTCTGCAGCTTCGTCCTCGGCTTCGTCTTGGTCGGCGACCTCTTCGTCGGTCGTGAGGTCGGCGAAGACGTCCTCGAGCGACTGCTCCTGCCGGCGCAGCTCCCGGAGCACGAGGCCCGCCTTCACCACCGCCGCGAAGATGCGCTCGACCGCGTCCGCGTCGCTCGACTCGAGCTCGGCGCGCACCGGCGTCGAGCCACCTCCGGCCAGCGCGGCGATGCTCACCTCGTCGATGGCCTCGAGGCAGGCGCGCACCGCGGCGGCCTCCCCGCGCACCTCGACCTGGATGCGATCGCGGCGCCCGCTCCCGCGGAGCGCCCGTGGATCGCCCTCGGAGACGAGCTTGCCCTTGTTGATGATCAGGACGCGATCGCAGATCGCCTCGACCTCCGGGAGGATGTGCGTGCTGATCAGGACGGTCTTGTCCTTCGAGAGCTCCGCGATGAGCTCGCGCACCTGACGGATCTGGTTCGGATCGAGCCCCGCGGTGGGCTCGTCGAGCACGAGCAGCGGCGGATCGCCGACCAGCGCGTCGGCCAGGCCGACCCGCTGGCGATAGCCCTTCGAGAGCTGCCCGATGATGCGCGTCGCCACGTCGGCGACGGTGGCCTGCTCGAGCGCCTTCTCGACCCGCGCCTTGATCTCGCGGCGCGGCACGCCCTTGAGCTCGGCCCGGTAGCGCAGGTACTCCGTGACCCGCATCTCCGGATAGAGCGGGCAGGCCTCGGGCATGTACCCGATCTTGGCGCGCGCCTCGATCGGGCGGGCGAGCGCGTCGACGCCGGCGATCCGGATCGCGCCCTCGGTCGGCGCCAGGAAGCCGGTCAGCATCCGCAGGGTGGTGCTCTTCCCGGCGCCGTTCGGCCCGAGGAAGCCGCACACCTGACCGCTCGGCACCTCGAAGCTGAGCCCGCGCACGGCGGGGTGGCTGCCATAGCGCTTGGTGAGGTTCTGGACTGTGATCATCGTGGTCGCCGTGCCCCGAGCGCGGAGGGGCATAGTCGAGACCGTGGGGCCCGGCAAGGGCGTCACCCGGCCGCTTTTTTGACACCCCGGCTGGCCGCGCCGCACGGTGGACGTATGGTGGTGTTTGCCGCGTTCGTGCTCGGGATCCTGCTGGCGCAGGACGTCTTCGAGCTGATCAATCGTAAGAGCCGCTGAGTCGAGCCTCGGCGTGCGCGGGGTGAATGGCCTCGGGACGAGCCGCAACGAGCGGACGAGGCCCGATGACAGCTCCCCCGCTCATCCTCGCTCTCTCTCCGAGCACTGTGTCTCCGAGCACGAGCGTCGCAGAGACCCGCATGGATCCCGACGCCGCGCTGATCGCACGAGCCCAACGCGGCGACACCGCCGCCTTCCGCCAGCTCTTCCTGCGGCACCGGGAGCAGGTCGGCCGGATCGTCTTCCGCATGATCGGCCCGTCGGCCGACGTGGAGGACGTGGTCCAGGAGGTCTTCCTCAACGTCTACCGCTCGCTGCCTTCGTTCCGGGGCGACGCGAAGTTCTCCACCTGGCTCTACCGGCTCGCGACCAACGTCACGCGGATGCACCTGCGGCGCGGGCGCTCCCGGCCCAAGTTCGCCGACGTCGAGGTGCCGGAGGCGCCGCGCGAGAGCCGCCCGCCGGACGGGCCCGACGAGCAGATCGAGCGCGCCGAGCGGGTCCGCGCGCTCTATCGGCTCCTCGAGGGCTTGAGCGAGAAGAAGCGCGAGGTGCTCATCCTCCACGATCTCGAGGGCGTGCCCGCCAAGGAGATCGCCGAGCTGTCCGGGATCCCGGTCTTGACGGTGCGGACGCGGCTCTTCTATGCGCGCAAAGAGCTGTACGCCGCGCTGGCCGACGAGCCGAGCCTGCGGGCGGTGATGGAGGTGCTCATGGACCAGCTCCCGGGCCGGCCCCAGCGCGCCCGCCGGAGCTCGGAGGAGGGGGCCATCCC
>JAEZBP010001164.1 GCA_023427125.1 Pseudomonadota bacterium
CCACCGCACTGCGCCGGGGTGGCCGGCGGACAGCTCTCGCTGCACACGAAGGCGTCGCCCTGCCGGGCGCAGAGCGCGCTCGTGCCCTCGCAGCGCACGTCGCACGCGCCGCAGGTCTCGGCGGCGCGCAGGTCGGCCTCGCAGCCGTTGGCGGGATCCCCGTCGCAGTCGGCGAGCCCCGGCCCGCACTCGCTGCATACGCCGCCCTCGTCGATCTCTCCGTCGCAGTCCTGATCGCGCCCATCGCAGGTCTCGGCGCGGCTCACGCACCCATCCTCGACGCCGCCGTCCATCACCACGCACCCGCGGAGGCGATCGCAGCGCTCGCCGATCGCGCACACCTCGCCGCCGGGCGCGTAGGTGCAGAGGCCGTCCACGCACTCGCCGCGCGAGCAGGGGCGCACGGCGGGGCACTCCTCGGAGCTCGCGCAGCTCGGGATGGGGATGCAGATCGAGCGCTCGCCGCAGAGCTCGCCTTCGATGCAGTCGCTCGGGCCGCTGCAGGGCGCGCCCGACGGGGTCCCGCTCGCGCACGACGCGAGGACGCTGCACAGCGCGATGCCCGAGACGACGACTCCGAGTGCTCTCATGCGCCCGACTCCGGCCCCGAGGCTACCACGCAGGTTGATGCCGGGGCGGCGGGCGCAGAGAAGAACGCCGCGATCACCCCTCGTTCAATCGTCGTCCACGCCGGTGTCGAACGCCGCCCACACCGGGATGTGGTCGGTGACCGTCTCCAGCACCTCGCCCCAGTTGCCCATCGTGTAGTCGTGGGCGCCCGCGCCGATGAGCTCGCGGGTGAAGTCGCCGGTGTAGAAGATGTTGTCGAAGCTGTTGGCGAGGCCCCTCGCGCCGATGCTCGTCGCCTGCTCCGGATCGGTGATGAACGTGATGCCGTCGGTCCCGACGAGCGTGAACGCGGCGTCGCTCCCCGCGAGGTTGAAGTCGCCCCCGATGAGCACGTCCGACTCGCTCCCGTTGCGCGCCTGGAAGTAGTCGTAGACCGCCGCGAGCTGCGCGGCCTCGGCGCGGCGGGTGGAGATCGTCTGCCCGTACTGCAGGTGGAAGATCACGTAGGTGAAGTCGAACGCGCCCATGCGGAAGTCGGCGCCGTAGGGCTCGCGCTTGATGGCGTCGGTCGGGTCGTCGAAGAAGCCGCGCGGCGCGATCATCGTCACCTCCGCGTCGCGCCAGAGGAAGGCGTAGTACTCGATGCCGTTCTCGTTGCCGACGCCATGCTCGCTCACGTGCGAGCTCCACGGCTCGCCGGTGAGCGCCTCGACCGCGAGCTCGAGGTCGATCACGCCCGCGGGTTCCTCGACCTCCTGGAGGCCGAGCAGATCGAAGTGGCTCGCGATGCAGGCGAGCGCGCTCATGTCCTTGTTGTTCGCGTAGCCGAGGTGCAGGGCGTTGAGCGACGCGACGGTGTGGCGAGGCAGGAGGCTCGCGTCGGTGAAGACCGAGCTCGGGCACGCGTAGGGGAACGGCGGCGGCGGCGCGTCCTCGTCGGCGATCGTCACGGGGATCGCGATCGTGTTGTTGCTCTCGTAGCGCTCGGGGATCGCGCGCTCGCTGTCGACGATCACGAGCACGAACGCGGGGCCGTCGGGGCTCGCGAAGGGGACCCGGACGTCGGCCGTGAGCTCGCGCGCGGCGCCGACCGAGAGGGCCTCGAGATCGCGATAGGCGAGGAAGGCGTCGCTCGCGTCGTGGAGCGCGTCGCGCGAGAGGTAGAGCTTCACCCGCGAGGGCCCCGAGGGCTGCGTGCCCAGGTTCCCGACCGCCACCGTGACGTCGAGCTTGCGGCCGGCCTCGACCACCGCGCGATCGAGGCGCGGCGTCGCCGCCGCGAGGTCCGGCGCGTCGAGCGTGGGATCGTCGACGGTGACCTCGATCGCCACCGCCGCGACGTTGTTGCTCTCGAAGGTCTCGACGACCTCGCTCGCCGCGTCGGCCACCGCGAGCAGGTACCAGCGGCCGTGGTGCGTCGTCGCCGGGATCATCGGGGTGACGCTCTCCTCGCTGATCGCGCCGGGCGCGAGCGCCGAGACGCCGTCGTAGCCGAGGTACTTGTCCGACGCGTCGAAGCGCGCGTCGCGCGAGAGGTAGTACTTCACGCGGCTCTCGCCCGCCGGGTGCTCGCCCGCGTTCTCGATCGTGCAGCGCAGGCTGGCGCGCGCGCCCGCGCTCACCTCGACGCTGTCGACCGCGAGGCTCGACACCAAGAGATCGGGCGCGATCGCGTCCGGATCGTCGCTCGGCCCCTCGGGCGCGCCGGAGGAGGAGCCCACCTCGAGCGCGAGCACGTTGTTGCTCTCGTAGCGCTCGGGCACCTCGCCGGTCGCGTCGGCGACCATCAGCACGAAGCCGCCCGCGCCGAGCGTGAAGCTCGCCGACTCGAGGCTCGCGGCGCCGACCGGCAGCGGATCGACCGCGTCGTAGTTGAGGTAGCGGTCGGCGGGATCGAAGATCGCGTCCGTCGAGTGGAAGTACTTGAGGCGGCTCGCGCCGGCCTCGAGCACGCCGCCGTTCTCCACGGTGACGGTCGCCGTGACGCGATCGCCGCTCACCTCGAGCGAGCCGCCCGAGAGCACCAGATCGGGCTTGTCGGCGAGCGGATCGTCGGCGACGACCCGCACCGGCACCGCCACCACGTTCTCCTCGTCGCTCTCGATCACCGCGCCGTCGGCGTCGATCACGAAGAGGACGAAGTAGAGCCCGGCCGGCGTCGCGGTCGTCACGCGCAGGGCCGCCTCCTCCGCGCTCTCGGCGCCCGGCGCGAGCTCAGCTACCGCGTCATAGCTGAGCTGGCGATCGCTCGCGTCGAGCGTCGCGTCGGCCGAGAGGGAGTAGACGAGCCGGCTCGCCGGCGCGGCGGCGACGCCCGCGTTCACCACCGTCGCGCTCACCGCGAGGGTCTCGCCGGGCCGCACCTCCGGCGCGACCGACACGCCCTCGAGCACCAGATCGGCCTGCGCGCCGACCGCGAGCGGCAGCGCGACGACGTTGGCCTCGTCGGCCTCGGCGATCTGCGCGTTCGCGTCGGCGACGAAGAGCACGAAGTAGCGGCCGTCGCTCGTGCCGGCCGGGACGCGGAGGTTCGCCGTCTCGGGGCTCGCCGCGCCGGGCGCGAGCGGAGAGACCGCGTCGTAGTTGAGGTACGTGTCGCCGGCGTCGAGCGCCGCGTCGCGCGAGAGGTAGTACTTGAGCCGGCTCTCCACGAGGGCCGCGCTCGCGCCGGCGTTGGCCACCGCGCAGCTCGCGCTCACCACCTCGCCCGCCATCGCGCCCGAGGCGCCGAGCGCCGCCGCCTCCACGATCAGGTCCGGCTGCGCGTCACCGACCGTGATCGGGATCGCGAAGACGTTGTTCGTCTCGTCGAGCTCCACGACGCCGCCGTCGAAGTCGGCGACCACGAGCACGTAGTAGAGGCCATCGGGCGTGCCGGCGGGGACGCGCACGTTCGCGGTCTCGTCGTTCGAAGCCGAGGCGGCGAGCGCGGGGACGTCGTCGTAGTTCAGGTAGCGATCGGCGGCGTCGAGGCCCGGGTCGGTCGAGAGGTAGTACTTGAGCCGGCTCGGGCCGACCGCGACGGCGCCCGCGTTGTGCACCCGCGCGCTCACCGCGCCCTGCTCGCCGGCGAGCG
>JAEZBP010001177.1 GCA_023427125.1 Pseudomonadota bacterium
CCACCGCACGTCGGCGGTAGCGTCAGAACGGTTGTGAGCACGGCGCCGCACGCCGGCGGCGGCGTCAGAACGGTCGTGAGCACGCCGCCGCACGCCGGCGGTGGCTCGGCGAGCCTCGGGAAGCCTCGGGACGCCCACGGGCGCGGGCAGCGCCGCCGGGGCGGTGGTTTGACCGAGGCACGAGATGGCCTGGGCGAAGGCGCGAGCCCGCCAACAACGCGCACGGAAGCTGAACGGCTGCGCCGAGTTGGCGCAGCATTGCGATGAGGAGGTTGCAGTTCGAGGCGCCCCGATCACGGTGTTTTCGTTGGATCGGTGATTGCTGAGCGAGGCATCCTAGCGAGCGCGCTCGCGCAGGAGGCATCGATGACGGTCGCAAAACCAACGACGAGCAGGGCCATCGCCTTCACGGGCGCGCTGCTCATGCTCGCCGGTTGTACCAACCCGCCGGTCGCGCCGACCGAGGGCTCGTGGATCGAGATCCTCGAGATCGAGGAGTCGCCCGACGCCCTCGACGTCGAGAAGCTGCCCGAGTTCCGCAACGTCGAGGAGATGCCGGACCGGCTCGTCTTCCGCTTCCAGGGTCAGTCGCCGCTGCGCGTCGGGCACGTGGTCGGCGGCAGCGGGCCCGGCCGCGAGGGCTACCTCCGGCGGATCGTGAGCCTCGAGGAGCTGCCCGACGGGCGCGTCGAGGCGATGACCGAGCAGGCGACGCTCCACGACTACTACCCGCGCCTGCACTTCATCGCGCACTACAACCCGCGCCTCGTCGACACGCCCACCCGCGTCGAGCTCGGCGACGTCGCCGGCACCACGATGGGCCTCGGCGAGTCCTGCGAGGACACCCGGCCCTGCGACATCAGCGGCGGGCGCAGCTTCGGCAGCGACGCGGCCGGCTGCTCGGCGGAGTACGGCGCGAACATCTTCGCCGGCCCCTTCGTCGAGACCGACTTCTCGGCCGAGCTCGAGTTCGACCACGGCATCTCGATCGCGCCGCCCCGCTTCAAGCCCGACGCGTACATCGTGATGGACGGAAACGTCCGCGCCGGCGTCCGCCTCAGCGGCACCGCGGCCGCCCAGCTCACCTGCAACGCCGACTTCGCGGCGCTGCTCGGGGGCGGCGAGGCCCCGCAGATCCAGCTCGCGTTCCTCCAGATCGGCCCGATCCCGATCACCATCAGCGCCACGCCGATCCTCGAGGGCGCGATCTCGGTGGCCGCCGACGTCGGCGAGTTCAACGCCGAGGCCGGCGCGGAGGCGACCGCCCACGCCGAGTTCGGCTTCAAGGACGGCGACAGCCACCTCGAGCAGGAGTTCGAGTTCGAGCCCTTCGCGACCGTCACCACCGGGCGCGCGGGCGCGCTCTCGGCGCACGCCGAGGTGACCGCGGGCGTCGAGATCGAGCTGCAGGTCGGGTACGACTTCGAGGCGGGCCCGGCCGAGATCGACCTCGGCGCGGTGGGCACCGTGGCGATCCGCGGCACGCTCGGCGCCGACTTCACCGCCGAGACGGCGGGCTGCTCGTGGAGCGTCGACGTCCCGTGGTCCTGCGAGGTCGAGTTCGGCATCGGCTTCGACGCCACGGCGGGCATCGACCTCGGCTGGTTCGGGGACGCGTCGATCGACTGGACCCCCGAGCACCGCTGGGATCCGATCACCATCGCCGAGGGCTCGCTCGGCTCGCTCGGCGGCGACCTGCCCTGGTGCGGGATGACGCCGACCGAGTGCGGCGCCGGCGGGGCGATCTGCAACGACGATCTCCTCGACAACGGCGTCTGCGAGGGCATGCAGGGCTTTCAGTCCTGCGGCGGCGGCGAGTACCAGCGCTGCACCTGCACGGCCGGCGGCTGGACGAGCTGCGGCGCCTGCATGCCGGGGTGAGCTCGCCCGAGCACCGCGAGTGAGCGACGACGCCGCGATCGATCTCGATCGCGGCGTCGTCATATCGGATATCCTCGAGGCGACCGTGGCAGCGAAGCGGAGCAACAGACCCATCCTCGTCGGCGTCCTCGCGATGGCGCTCGGAGCGGGGTGCCTCGTCGTCTACATGCAGCAGTACGAGCGCCACGTGACCGGCGGCGAGTACGTCGACGTGGCGATCGTCACGCGCGACGTGCCGCTCGGCGCCGCGCTCGAGTCGGACATGCTCGCGACCCAGTCGATGCCGGTCCGCTACGTCGAGCACCGGCACGTGCTGGCCAGCGATCTCACGCGCGTGCTCGGCGTGCACGTCTCGGGCGCGCTCCGCAGCGGCGAGACGCTGGTCTGGTCGGATCTCGTGACGTCCGAGGAGCACCGCGATCTGTCGAGCCTGGTGCGCGACGGGCAGCGCGCGGTGAGCATCGAGGCCGACTCGGCCTCGACCTTCGGCGGCCTCTTGCGCCCGGGCGATCGGGTCGACGTGCTGATGACCGCGCGCGAGGGCCAGGTCGATGTGGCGAGCACCATCCTGCAGAACGTGCTCGTGCTGGCGCTCGGCGCCGACACCGGCGCGGAGCTGGTGCGCGCGCGCGATCGCTCGGCGCGGGTCAGCCAGGTGACGCTCAGCATGACGCTCGACCAGAGCCAGACGCTCGCGGTGGCCGCGGCGCGCGGGCGGCTGACGCTCGTCCTGCGCAACCCCGACGACATCCTCGTCGTGCAGGGGATCCCGTCCCGCTCGAGCCGCGAGGTCACGCCCCGATGAGGCCGGCGCGATGAGGCCAGCGCGATGAGGCATGCGATGAGGCGGGGGTGAGCGGCGATGGACGCGTTGATCGAGCGCGCCGGTCCCTGGCTCTTCGTCCTCGGAGTGCTCGCCCTGGCGCTCGGCCTGGGCCTGGTCGCCTACGGGGCGCTGCGCGATCCGGAGAGCGGCCTCCTCCGCGCGTGGTCGGAGCGCCTCGCGCGTGACGACGCCGATCTGCGCTTCGTCCGCGCGGGGGTGAGCGCGCGGGTCTTCCTCGGCGCGCAGGTCGCGCTCGTCGCCGGCGGCGCGATCGCCGCGATCCTGCTCGAGGACGTCACGATCCTGCTGCTCGGGGCGGCGGCGGTCGCGGTGATGCGCCTCCTGATCGCGCGCCAGCGCCGCCGCCGCATCGCCGCGATCGAGGCGCAGCTCGACACCTGGCTCGGCTCGCTCGCGAACGCCGTGCGCTCGACGCCGTCGCTCGGCGACGCGCTCGCGGTCACGACCGAGGTCGTGCGAGGGCCGATCGCGGAGGAGACGGACATCCTGCTCAAGCAGACCCGGCTCGGGCTGCCGCTCGACCGCGCGCTCCTCGATCTCGCCGATCGCATCGGCAGCCCGCTGCTCGCGAGCGCGCTCGCCGCGCTCATCGTGGGGCGGCAGACCGGCGGCAACGTCTCGGCGATCCTCGAGGCGAGCGCGGCCGGCCTGCGCGAGATGACGAGGCTGCAGGGGGCGCTCGACGCGAAGACCTCCGAGAGCCGCATGCAGGTGATGGTGATGCTCGGCATCCCCTTCGCGGTGGTGCTCGCGATCCACCAGATCGATCCCGAGTGGCTCGAGCCGCTCTCGTCGAGCAGCATGGGCATCGTCGCGAGCGCGATCGCCGCCGGGCTCTGGCTCGCCGCGGTCGTCCTGGCGCGGCGCATCCTGGACGTGAGCCTCTGATGCTGTGGCTGAGCGCGGCGGCCGCCATCCTCTTGATCGCCGGCGGCGCGGCGATCATCGCGTACGAGCTGGCCACCGAGGACGCGAGCGCGGCGGGGCTGCTCGGCCTGCGCGGCCTGCGCCGCCAGGAGGTGCTCGAGCGCGGCGGCCTGCTCGCCACCCTCGACCCGCTCGTGCGCTGGCTGGCGCGCTGGATCCGCCCGCTCTCGCGGCCGGGGATCCGCGCGCGG
>JAEZBP010000025.1 GCA_023427125.1 Pseudomonadota bacterium
GTCCCGGATGGCGCGGCCGCGCAGGGTCGCGGTGATCGGCGCGCTCGGCGGGGCGGGCAGGAACACCCGCCGCTCGGCGCCGGCGTCGAGCGAGCCGCGCTCGACGCGCTCGGCGTGCGTGAGGAGCGCGACCTCGCGCTCGCCGTCCATCGGCTGGTCGCCGAGCACGATCACGCGCGGGCCGGTGACTCCGTCGATGACCACGTCGACCCAGAGGTCGCGGAGGAAGGTCGCGCCGGTCGGGACCGCGTGGCCCGCGCCGGTGTTCGAGAGCGCGATCTCGACGCCGCCCTCGACGCGCACGACCTCGAGGGTGAGCGCCGAGGCGAGGAGCGCGCGGGTGCGCTCGGCGGCGGCCGCCGCTTCTTCGGGGCCGGCACCCCAAGGCGGATCGAAGCCGACGAAGCGATGCGAGCGCGTCGATCGAGGCCGAGCGTCAGGATCGTTGGTGAGCGGGCGCTCGCCGTCGTCCGGCATGTGGCAGCCCGCGCAGGTGACGCCGCCGGCGGCCTGCGGGGAGGCGCGGTACTCGCTCAACGTGGGCTCGTCGACCAGCGCGGGCCCGGTCAGCTCGTGACAGGTGCCGCAGAGGCTCGGCGAGGTCAGGAAGTCGCTCTGCCGCGTACGGTGGGCGACGCTCGGCGCGGCGTCGCGGAGCGAGCCGGCGAGCGGCGCCGAGGGATCGACCGCGAGCATCCCGTCACGCTCGGCGTGGTTGCCGACCGCCGCGTGGCACGAGAGGCAGCCGATGCCCTCGTCGCTCGAGTGGGCCGGCGCGTGGCAGCCCTCGCACTGCGCGCGCGCGGCGCCGCCCCACGCCCGCTCGACGTCGGGGAGCATCGCCTGGAAGATCGGCGAGCGCGCGCTCGTCGCGTGCGGCGAGGAGCGAAACTGCTCGAAGTGATCCTCGTGGCAGCCGCCGCAGTCGGCCGCGGAGTCGCCGAGCGGGAGCGGCGCGTCGCTTACCTCCTTGGCGCAGCCGCACGCGATCAGCGCGGCGAGGATCGACGCGCGGATCCCATGGGGCGCTCCGCTGCCTGACGGCATCCCGACACCTGCGAACAGCGGCAGGCGTCGGCCTACCGTCACTCCGCTTCGCTCGACGGTCATCGCCGGCCCAGATGAAACTGCACGCCCACGTTGAGCTGCACGTTCCAGAAGAACGTGAGCTCCTCGTCGACCCCGCCGGTCCACCCCTCCGCCGTCCGATCGTGGCCGCCGTAGAAGTTGGCCTGCAGGTCCGCGAAGAGGCTCCACATCGAGTGCGCCGCCCACTCGAGCCCGACGCCCGCGTGCGCTCCGAAGAGGATGTCGTCGGCGCGCGGCGCGTGCTGCTCTTCAGGCTCGATGAAGCTCAGGATGTCGCAGAAGCCGAGGAAGCCGCGGAGCTGGAAGTCACCCGCGCGGATCGGCACGTAGACGTTGAAGCCGTTCGGGTAGTCGTGGCGGAGCCCGCCCGGCCAGTCGACGAGGGTGGCCTCGAGGTAGGCCTCGACGCCGAAGTGCTCGAAGGGCTGCCAGCGAAGGCGGCCGCCGAGGCCGCCGGACAGGTAGCTGCCGGCGTGGCCGGTCGCGTAGACGGCGGCGGCGAACTCGCGGTCGAAGGCGTGAACGGGCGCCTCGGGCTCCTGAGCGGCGGCCGGCGAGGCGAGGACGACGAGAGCGAAGACGGCGACGAGCGTGCGCATGGGAGGTCAGTGGGCGCACACGGCCGCCGTTATGAAGCGCGCCGTCACTTTTCTTCGGCTGCGCTACGCTGCCCGCCCGCATGCACCGCCTCCTCTCGATCCTCTCGGCCTTGCTCGTGCTCGCGTGCGGCGACGTCACCCGCACCGACCCGCGGCTCGCGACGCCCGAGCGCACCGTCCGAACGCTGCTCGCCGCTCACGGCATCGAGGACGCCGCGCCCGGCGCGCTCGAGGAGCGGCTGATCGCCGAGGGCGGCTTCGCGATCGTCGATCGCGCCGCCTACGAGGCGTGCTTCGCCGATCTCCACCAGCCCGGCGGCGCGGGCATGGCCGGCTACGTGCTCGGGCTGCTCGCCGCCGCGCGCGGCGAGCTCCGCTACGAGACCATCGAGCAGCACGGCTACGTGCAGGTGCGCGAGGGCCTCCGCGTCGTGATGCGCCGCGGCGAGGACCGCGCCTACCGCATCGTCCTCGCCGAGAGCGTGCCCGAGGACATCCGCCGCAGCATCACCGGCATCGAGGGTGCCTCGCCGATCGGCGATCCCCTCGAGCGCTGAGGCCAACTCACCGGTAGCGGAGACCGACGCGGAGGCGGGCCAGGCCGAGCGGGCCGAGGCCCGCGCCCATCGCGTCGTCGAACGCGCTGCCGGGGATGAGGATGCCTCCCTCGACGCCGCCCGAGAGGACGAGGTGCTCGGCGATCGGGTGGTGGAGGAGCACCGCGCCGTCGATCTCGAGGCCGAGCTCGCGGGCCGAGGCGTCCCCGCCTCGCGCGTTCTCCGAGCGTGAGAGCGCGGCCGCCACGTAGGGGTCGACCACGTCGGCCGTCGCGAGCGCGAGGACGGCGCCGAGGCGCACGTCGAGCCAGGGCAGAGGGCGGTAGATCGCGTACGGGAAGAGGTACGCCGCGCCGGAGACGCCACCGTTGGTCGGCAGGAGCTCGCTGCCGCGTGTCGGTCGCGCCGCGAGCGCGGGGTCCTGCGCGAGGTGCGCCGCGCGCGCGCTCTGGGCGGCCAGCACCTCCGGGAAGAGGATGAGGCCCACGCGGTGATCGGGATCGATGGTGGCGCGGCCCTGAAGCGCGTCCTCGCCGTTCGAGTCGCCGGACGCGTAGCCGAGCTCGATGACGACGTCGAGCTCGGGGGAGGTGCGGCCGATCTGCACGACGCCGAGGAGCTGCTCGACCACGTGCTCGGGCTGCTCGACGGTGCGCGCGTAGGTGGTCGTGCCCCGCGCGTAGGCGAGCTCGACGGCGCCGTAGATGCGGCCGCCGATTCCGTCTTCGAAGCCCCAGCGCGCGTAGACGTCGGCGAAGCCCACCGAGAGCGAGTCGCCGAGGGGGTTCTCTTGCCATCGATACGCGCCATAGGCGCCGACGCGATCCTTCTCGGTGCCGTAGTACGCCGCGAGCACGCCCTGGAACGCGAGATCGCCGCGCCGCTCGAAGTCGGCGAGGAGGTCCCACGCGACCCAGTCCGCCGCCAGCGCGATGACGAAGGGCGTGTCCTGCCCGAGCGGTTGCGACGCGAACATGATCCGGCGCACGAGATCGCCGTACCGGTAGTCGCCGAAGACCGGCGCGGTGTCGCCGTCGTTCGCGACGATCCCGAGGCCCCACGAGAAGCCCATCTGGCCGGCGCGCAAGAGCCCGACCGGGGTCTGCCACTCGAGGTAGAGCCAGCGCAGCCGCAGCCCCGGATAGCCGTAGTCGTCGCGCCCGAGCGCCTCGGGGTGGACGCCCGTCGCGAGATCGCCGAAGGCGACGCCGCGCAGCACGTCGGCCTGGCCGACGACGCGAAGCTCGGGCAAGAGGTGCAGGGTGGCGCGCAGCCGGAGCCACTGCTCTCCCCAGTAGCTCTGCCCGAGCTGGCCCGTCACCGCAGGATCGGTCCGCGGGAGCGACCGCAGCGGCACGTCGCTCATCATGTTGAAGCGAAAGCGGTACTCACCGCCCCAGTCGAGCCGCACGCCCTCGTCCGGCGCGGGCGCGTCGCCCTCGGTCGAGCCCGGCTCGCCCTCGGTCGCGCCCGGCTCGCTCGAGTCGCTCGCGCCGGCGGGCTCGCTCGCGTCGACGGGCTCGCTCGCCTCGGCC
>JAEZBP010000032.1 GCA_023427125.1 Pseudomonadota bacterium
ACGACCACCTGGGGCGCGCCGCTGCGGGGCGGCACCCCCACACCTGCGACCGGCAGCAGGTGTCGGCCTACCGTTACTCCGCTCCGCTCCTTGATCCCTCCCCCAGCGTTCCTCATCGGACGATGCCCTCGATGACTCGTAGGGCCAGCTCGTGCCGTCCAAAGGGGGGCATGATGTACGCGCCGTCGATGCGATCCTTCACCGCGGCGAGCATCTCGCGCGCGATCGCGACGCCCTCCTCGCGGCCCTCGGTGCCAGCGCGCCGCATCCGCTCGCGGATGTCCTCGGGGATGCTCATGCCCGGCACCTCGTTGTGCAGGAACTCCGCGTTGCGATAGCTGGCGAGCGGCAGGAGCCCGACGAGGATCGGGATGCCGAGCGGGCGGGCGTCGCCGAGGAAGCGATCGAGGACCGCCGGATCGTAGACCGGCTGGGTCATCACCACCTCGGCGCCGGCGTCGCGCTTGGCGATGAGCCGGCGCAGCTCGCGCTCGTAGTCGGCGGCGGCGGGCTCAGCGCCGGTCGCGCAGAGGAAGGAGGTCGCCTCGCCGAGCGGCTTGTTGCCGGGATCGAAGCCGCGGTTGAAGCCGTTGATCAATCGGAGGAGACCGACCGAGTCGAGATCGTAGACCGCGGTCGCGTCCGGGAAGTCGCCCATCTTCGGCGGATCGCCGGTGATCACGCTCAGGTTCTTCACGCCGAGCTCGTGCGCGGCGAGCAGGTGCGCGACCAGGCCGAGCATGTTCCGATCGCGCGTCGTCACGTGCATCAGCGCCGGCATCCCGAGCTCTTCCTGGATGCGATAGCAGAGCGCGAGGTTGCCCATCCGCGCGGTGGCGCGCGCGCCGTCGGCCACGTTGATCACGTCGACGCCGGCGTCCCGCAGCGCGCGCGCGCCGTCGAGCGCCTTCTTCAGCGAGAGCCCCGGCGGCGGGTTGATCTCGACCGAGACCACGAACTTCTTCGCCGCGAGCTTCGCGCCGAGCTCGCCCTTGTTCGCGAGCGGCGTGATCGCCACGCCGGGTGCGCAGCGGATCGGGCTCTCGCTCTCCGCGTCGCGGGTCGCCACGCCGCCCGCGTCGGGAGGCGAGCTGTCCTGCGGCGCGATCTCGCGCCGGAGCATCCGCGCGGCCTGCGCGATCTGCTTCACGTGCTCGGCCGTGGTGCCGCAGCACCCGCCGACCCCTCGAATGCCCGCCTTGAACATGCGGCGCGCGTAGACGAGGAAGTACTCCGGCGTCGCCATGTACGCGAAGCGGCCCTCGACCCGGCGGGGCAGGCCCGCGTTCGGCTCGGCGACGACGGGGAGATCGGCGTCGAGCATGCGCGTGGCCATCTCGTAGACGCCCGCCGGCCCGTCTGCGCAGTTGACGCCGATCGCGTCGGCGCCCCAGGCGGCGAGCCGGCGCGCCGTCTCTTCGGGCCCGGTGCCGTCGGCCATCGTGCCGAACGCGTCGAACGAGACGCAGGCGAGGATCGGCGTGCCGCGCGCCGCCTCGCGCGCGCCCTCGAGCGCGAGGTGCAGCTCCTCCGGCTGGCGGAAGGTCTCGAGGACGATCAGGTCGACGCCCTCGTCGGCCAGCACGGCGGCCTGCTCGCGGAACGCGGCGCGCAGCGAGTCCCGCTCGGGCTCCGGCACGGTCTAGAAGATGGTGCCCGAGGGGCCCATCGAGCCCGCGACCCAGGCGCGCTCGCCGGCCACGTCGCGGGCGAGGCGGACGGCCGCGCGGTTGATCGCCTCCATCTGCCCCTCGAGCTCGTGGGCGGCGAGACGGTAGCGGTTGGCGCCGAAGCTGTTTGACTGCAGGACCTCGGCGCCGGCCGCGAGGTGGCTCGCGTGGATCGCGCGCACGAGGTCCGGCTTGACCAGGCACTGCTGATCGAAGTTCTGCGTGTAGAGCACGCCTCGCTCGTAGAGCGCGGTCCCGATCGCGCCGTCGAAGACGACGGGGCGTCTGGAGAGCGCGTCGAGCAACGCGCCCTCGCGGCGCGCAGTAGGCTTCGACTCGGTCATGACGGCGTGGGCATGCCAGAGAGCATGCGCCGCGTCCAGCTCCGTTGGCTGGCGCGCGCATTCGCACGCGCGGCCGAGCTGCGCGGGCCCTCTGTCCGGCGGGCGCTCGCCGTCCCCCACATCTCGTGAGCGTGGAGCCGCTCCGCTCGGCGTTCCGAGATACGGGCGGGAGGCTCACGCTCTCTCAGAGGGGGTGGAGCGGGCAGGCGTCGTCGCGATGGGGCAGGGCGTTGGAGCAGGCGGCCGTCTCGACGCACTCCGCGCTCCGCGCTTCCGGGCTGTAGGGCGCCGCGATCCCGCAGCCGGCCCGCGCGCCCTCCAGGCACGTGGCGCACTCCGGATCGTCGGGATCCGCGCATGCGCCGCAGGTGATCCACGCGCGGATCGCGCAGATCTCTTGATCGATGAGCGGCGTCCCGGCCGCCGGCATGCGGCCTCCGCACACATCCACCGGCGGGTCTTCCGTCGAGGGCGCGACCTTTAGATAGAAGAGCGACTCAGTCGGATCGCCGGGATCGAGCATGGTGGTCTGGCCCATCTCGCGGCACTCGTCGGTCGTCACCCGGTGCTCGAGCAGGCGAGCGCGCACGCGGCGCGCCCCCTCGAGGGAGGGAGGCTCGTCGAACGAGGCCTCGCCGAGCAGATCGAGGTTGCCCTGCGGATCGTCGTGATCGTGACAGCGCGAGAGCGCGCACGAGGGGCGGATGACCTGCGTGTAGATCGACTCCCACGTGACGTCGACGCAGGTGCGCGCGCAGATCGGCGCGCACTGGCCGTAGGGGACCGCGTCGTTGTTGGCGCTGCGCTGCGCGCGGCGGATGACGGGCGCGCCCGACGCGAGCCAGTTGCGCAGGATCTCGCGAGCCTCTCCCCGCTCCGCCTCGTCCTCCGCCTCGAGCGCCGGCAGCGGGCTGAACGTCACGCCGTCGTTCGCCACGCGCTCGTAGCTCACGTTGCGGCGGCGATGGTAGTCTCGGCCGGCCTCGCCTCCCGGCGGCATCGCGCCCGAGAGCACCTCTGCCCAGACGGTCCGCGCCATGTCCTTCACGCGGTTGTGATCGTCGGTGAGCCGCGCGCTCTCCTCGGTGGTCACCTCCGTGCCGTTCGTCTCGAGGCGCAGGTCGAACGAGAGCCCGGCGGGTGCGCCGTAGCGGTCCGCGAGGTCTTCGATCTCGCTGCCGTGACAGAAGCCGCCCGCGCCGCAGCTCTGGATCACGAGCGCCTGTCCCGCGTAGGCGGGCACTCCCTTGGCGTCGTAGACGAGCTCCGCGGCCGCCTCCGGATCCGCCTCTCCGAGATCCGGAGCGCAGCCGATGCAGGCGAGCAGCGCGACGGGAATGAGCCTCTTCACCGAACCTCCGAACAACGAGTCGAGCGCGAGGTGCTCCTCCGAGGGAGGGTCAAGCATGGGCCCCGGGCGGGTGCAAGAGCCGGCGAGTCATCTCGACGTTACCGCCACAGCCGGTATCCTCCGCGTCCGATGCGGCGCCTAGCCTCGCTCTCGTTGCTCCTCATGGTGCTCACGTGGATCACCGCCTGTGAGCCCAGCCTGCCCGAGGGGCGCTTCGCGTGCGAGGCGGACGAAGACTGCCCCGACGAGCTCGTGTGCAGGACGCGCGTGCGGCGATGCTTCTCGACGCAGGCCGACGCGGGCTCGAGTGGCGAGAGCGACGCGGGCAGCGACGCCGGCGCGGGTCCCAGCGACGCGGGAGATGCCTCGGCCGGCGACGCCGGGACGTGAGCGCGCGTGGGGCGGGAATGCGACGGACGGCGTCTGCCGTTGGGATGCGCCCCGACGTGTTGCGCTGCCGAGGAAGAGCCCTGCTTCGTGCGCTCTCGGCGTGCGCTGCCCTCGTGGCGCTCCCGGCCGTCGCGCAGGAAGGGGAGCCGGTCACGCCGCCCTCCTTGATCGAGGCGCCGGAGGTCACGCTGCCCGAGGGGACGGAGGCGCTGCCCGGAGACGACGCCGCGGTGGTGCTGCGGCTCACGATCGATCGCGAGGGCCAGGTGACCGAGGTCGAGGTCGTGGAGCCGCTCCGGGAGGACGTCGATCGCCTCGTCGTCGAGGCCGCGCGCGCGATGCGCTTCGCGCCCGCCACCCGCGCCGGCGCGCCCATCCCGGCGCGCATCCAGTTCCGCTATCTCGTCGCGCTGCCGGCGGCGGCCGAGCCGGAGCCCGAGCCGAGCGAGGGCGAGCCCACCGATGACGAAACGACCGAGGACGATCCCGAGCCGGACGAGGGAGACTGCCGCGAGGACGATCCGGCGTGCGCGGTGGACGAGGACGCCGTCCTCGGCGTCACCGCCGTCATCGAGCGCGATCACGAGGAGGGCGCGGCCGGCCGCATCACCCTGCGCGGCGAGGAGCTCACCACCGTCCCCGGGACCTTCGGCGAGCCGCTGCGCGCCGTCGCCAGCCTCCCGGGCGTCGCGCGCTCGCCCTTCGGGATCGGCTTCTTCCTGGTACGCGGCTCGGACTTCCAGAACACCGGCTTCCTCGTCGACGGCTTCCCGGTGCCGCTCCTCTATCACCTCGGCGCGGGCCCGGCGATCCTCAACAGCCGCCTCGTCGAGGAGATGCACTTCTACGCGGGCAACTACCCCGCGCGCTACGGTCGCTTCAGCGGCGGCCTCATCGCGATCGACACCAGCGCGCCGCGGCTCACCGGGCCGCTCGGTGAGCTCTCGATCGACGCGGCGCGCGCGAGCATCTTCGCGGCCACACCCTTCGAGAACGGCAAGGGCGTGATCGCCGCCTCGTTCCGGCGCAGCTACTTCGAGCTCATCCTCCCGCTCATCCAGCCGGGCATCGATCTCAGCTACACCGACTACCAGGTGCTCGCGCAGTACCGCCCCGACGCTCGCCTCTCGCTCTCGGTGTTCTTCTTCGGGGCCGACGATCGGCTCGATCAGAGCGGGCAGCTCGGCGACGGCGGCCTGATCTCCGAGGGCAGCCGCTCGGCGGCCAGCTTCGATCTGCAGCGGCTGATCGCGACGATCCGCATCCACCTGCCGAGCCGCGCGAGGCTGTCGATCAGCGGGATGCTCGGGCGGGACGGGACCGGCTTCGACACCTCGCAGGGCTTCGGCCTGCTCCACTTTCAGCTCGAGGCGTTCTTCGCGGGCTGGCGCGCCGAGCTCGAGCTGCCGATGACCCGCGAGCTGCGCGCGCGCGTCGGGATCGACATCAACACGCTCAACGCTCGAATCCTCGGGACCGCGCCCGTGCCGCCCGGCCTCGGTGTGCTGCCGGCGCCGCTGCCGAGCATCTCGACCAGCGACGGCGCGGTCGGCGTCGTCGAGGCGTTCGCCGCCGCGTACTACGAGCAGATCATCGACGTCGCGCCGGTCGAGATCAGCGCCGCGCTGCGGGTGGACGTCATGCGCTACGGAGACGTGCTCACGCCGATCTTCGACCCGCGCCTGGTCAGCCGCATCAAGCTGCACGAGGCGCTGACGCTCAAGCTCGCGAGCGGCCTCTTCGTGCAGCAGCCCTCGCCGTTCACGATCTTCCGCATCGGCGGCAACCCGGCGGTGATGCCCGAGCGGAGCTGGCAGAACAGCGCCGGCCTCGAGCTCCGGCTGCCGCCCGGCATCGAGGCGTGGCTCACCGGCTTCTACAACCGTCAATGGAACATCCCGCGCGCGGTCGACGAGATCGTGCCGACGCAGACGGGCCTGCGGCGCGTGTTCTTCCGCGACGACGGGGAGGGGCAGGCGTGGGGCCTCGAGGCGATGCTGCGGATGCGCCACGAGGGCTTCTATGGATGGCTCACGTACACGCTGAGCCGCTCGGAGCGCTGGGGTCCTGGCCAAGAGCCGGCGGTCTTCGCGTTCGATCAGACGCACGTGCTCAACCTCGTCGCGAGCTACGGCTTCGACGGCTGGCGCTTCGGCCTGCGCTTCTCGCTCGCGACCGGGACGCCGCTCGCGTCCCTGACCGGCACCCGCTGGGACGGCGACACGGGAGGCTACCTCGGCCTCCGCGGCGCCGCGGACGGCCGCTTGCCGTACTCGCATCAGCTCGACGTCCGCATCGATCGCGACTTCGACATCGGCCCGGTGCGCGGCTCGATCTTCCTCGACGTGATGAACGTGTACTTCTCGGATCTGCCGGAGGGGATGATCTACCAGTATGACTACGCGCGCGCGGCGATCCTGCGCGGCCTGCCGATCATCCCGACGCTGGGGATCCGGGGGACGCTGCAATGAGGTGCTTCTTCGTCGCGCGGATCGCGCTCCTGGCGTCGCTCGCGCTCGGCTGCGCCAACGACTTCGATCCGCCCAGCCTCGTGAAGGGGCCGCGGCTCTTGGCGCTCGTCGTCGATCCGCCCGAGGCCGCGCCCGGTCAGGACATCGTGTTCCGGGCGCTCGTCGCGAGCCCGGACGGCGCGCCGCTCACGCTGGCGCTCCGCGTGGATCTGAGCGCGCGGGCGCTCGCGGCCGGCGCTGGACAGACCCTCGGCGATCAAGCGGAGCCGATCGAGCTCGCGTGGGACGGTGAGTCAGCGGTCCTCGAGGGTGCGGAGACCGCGCGGGCGATCGACGCGCTCCTCGAGGCGCTCGGGGACGCGCCGCCCGGCACGCCCGAGCACGTCGTGCGCTTCGTCTACGAGGCGGTCGGGCTGCCGCTCACGGTCGAGCTCGAGCTGCGCGACGAGCGCGGCGCGATCGTGCTCGAGGGCTTCAAGCGCTTCTTCCTCTCACCGCGCGCCGCGCGCACCACGAACCCGCCGGGGCCGCGCTTCGCGATCGACGGACGCTGGGTGAGCGCGTCGAGCGATCCCTTCACGTGCGAGCCCGAGGGCGAGGCGCCCGAGGTGCGCGCCGGCGCGGCGGTGACGCTCGCCCCCGACCCGGACGACGCCGGCTGGCTCGAGACCTATCCCGCGATCGATCTGGAGGGCGAGGTCATCGAGAGCTCGGAGAGCGCGTTCTACTCCTGGTACTCGACCGCGGGGAGCTTCTCGTTCGCCGTCACCCGCGCGCCCGACCGCGAGGTCGAGTGGACCGCGCCGGACGAGCCCGGCGAGCATCCGCTCTGGCTGGTCGTGCGCGACGGCCACCTCGGCACCAGCGCGTGCCGCGCCACGGTGCGCGTCATCGATCGCTGAGCTGGCGCGCTGACCCAAAGACTGTCGCAAAATCTCCCGTCGCCCCGCGGCCGATCCGGGCCCGTCCGCGGCGTTGGCGCTCCTCGACGTACTTTCGTACGTCTCGTCGCGCCGCCTTGCGGCCGGACCCGGCTCGATTGCGGGGCTCGGTCCGAT
>JAEZBP010000138.1 GCA_023427125.1 Pseudomonadota bacterium
CGCGCGCTTCGCGAGCGCGCTGAGTTGGCTGGGCGCGCGCTTCGCGACGCGCGCGCACAGCCAACTTGCCTTCACGCCGCCTCAGCTCCCCGGAGGCTCGGCGTGGACGCGCCAGAGGCCGAGGGGGATGCGGGTGTCGGGCGGAGCGGGACGCGGTCCGTCGTTGGCCGCGTCGTAGAGGCGCGCCCGGACGCTCGCGCCGAGCACCGGCTCGAGAGAGCGCCGCTCCGCGATGCGCTGCCGGAGGCCCGTGCACGCGCGCGCCTGCAGCTCGCCCTCGATGCGATCGCGGAAGCACGCGAGCCCCTCGTACAGATAGAGGCAGCTCGGCGGCTCGCGCAGGATCGCGTCGAGCGAGGGCTCGCTCGGCTGAGTCCGGCCGTCGGCGAGGACACCGACCGCGCGGAAGCGCTGCGCGCGCGAGTCGCCCACCAGAGCGCCGATCCGCGAGAAGCGCAGGTCGTCGAGCTCGTACGGCCCGGCGCTGTACTCGAGCACGGTGCAGCCCTCGGGCACGAGCTCCGAGGCGCGATGGACGAGCTGGTACTCGTGCAGCTCGGCGTAGTCGACGTCCTCGATGAAGGCGCGGTGGATCCAGGGCGAGGCCACCATCAGCGCGGCGGCCGCGACGAGCCAGGAGCGATAGCGAGGGGCGAGCCGCGTCACCGCGCACGCGGCGAAGAGCACGAAGGGCACGACGAGGTGCAGGTGGTAGCGCGGCTGCATCGTCTCCTGCACGACGACGGCGTGGGCGAGCACGAAGAGCAGCAGCCAGCCGCCCAAGAAGAGGACGAGCCGCCGCTCGCCTTTGCGCCAGGTGAGCACGGCGCCGACCACCGCCAGCGCGATGAGCGCGGGCGGGGTGCGCGTCGGATCGCCGAGCACGAGCAGGCGCGGGGAGACGATCACCGCGGCCAGGTTCCGGAGCCAGACCCCGAGCTGGACCACCGAGCGCGCGGTCTCGGCGTTCTGGCCGAGGAGCTCCGCGGCGGCCAGGGAGCCGACCGCGCTCACGACGCCGAGCGCGACCATGCGGCGCCACTGCGGCGCGGTCTCGCGGTGCAGCGCGACGATCGCGATCGCGTAGACGACGACGAAGAGGAGGTTGAGCGGGCGCAGCAGGTAGCCCGGGTAGAGCACCAGGGGCAGCGCGAGGATGAGCAGCCAGCGCACCACGCGCGAGCCGTCGCGGAGCCAGCCGTGGATCAGCGCGAAGGCCAGCGACGTGAGGACCAGCGACGCGACGAAGCCGTCTTCGCAGCGCGAGAAGCGGATGTGCTGCGGGAGGAACGCCACCACGAAGGCCGCGACCAGCCCCGCGCGCGCGTCGCGCAAGAGATACGTCGCGTGCGAGAAGAGCACGAGCGGCATCGCCGCGGCGTACGCGAAGTTCGTCTCCATCATGACGTCGGTCAGCGCGAACGGGTGACCGGCGTGGTCGGCCGCCGCCGTGATCCACTCGCCCGAGGCGACCGCGCGCACGTGCGGATAGAGCCGGCTCCAGGGCCACGCCCCGAGGAACGTCGCGGGCGAGAGCGCCAGGCGCACCAGGACGCCGGCGGCCACGACGGCGGCCAGGGCAGGACCCATCCAGCGCGGCGCGTCGGCGAGCAGGCGGCCGGCGAGCAGGAGCGCGAGCGCGTAGAGGAGGAGGATCACCGCGAGCCCGTCGAGCGGCACCCAGTCGGACTGTCCCCAGCGGCCGAGGCCCAGCTCGCGCACGCCGAAGCGCGGCGGGGTGGGAGCGGCGGTGGTGACGCTGTCGTCGGCGGCCTCCCAGAAGCCTCCTCGATCGTTCGCGCGGATCACCTCGAGCAGCGCGCGCCGCGCGCGGGTGGGCGCGCTCGCGGTGGCGCCGTCCTCCACGATCCCGAAGCTCGAGGTGCGCGCCGCGTGCTCCGGCGCGTCGTCCGGATGCATCAGCGTGAGCGTCGTCTCGCTCTCGTCGGCGGCGCGCAGCGTCACGACCACGCGGCTCCGCTCGATCGAGACGTTCCAGAGCACGTGCCCGGCTCGGACCTCGCCGCCGAGCTCGTGGGGAGCGAAGAGCGCGAGCACCGCGCGCTCTTGCCCGGGCCCGATGACGGGCTGGGCGCTCGCCTCCCTCGGGGGCGAGAGCACGAGCAGCGCCGCCCACGCCGCGAGCGGCCACCTCCAGCCGATCGAGCGCCTCATCGGGGGCGACCCGCGGCCGGCTCGCCCGCCGAGAGATCGGTGGGGCAAGGCGCGAAGCCGACGCGCGGCCGCGGCGCCGGGATGCGATGGAACTCGCCGCGCCGATGCGGCACCTCGATCGGCGTGAGCGCGCGCAGCGCCTCGCGCGCCTCCCGCACGCCTCCGAGCAGCTCGGCGCACTCGAGCCGGAAGGGGGCGCCGTCCTCGAAGTGCACGTTCATCTCTCCCCGGTCGACCTCATCCTGGGTGAACGACCAGCACGAGACCCCGATCCAGACGTGGCAGCCTTCACGCGCTCGGGTCGACACCCGGCTCGGGCGGTCGATCGCGTAGTCGGGGAACTCGGAGCGCACGCGGCGATCCCCCGCCATCTCGCGCGCCGCGACGCGGATCGGCGTCGGCGGGGCGTGCTCGATCGCGATCGCGTACGCCTGCGCGTGCACGTCGGGGCGCGTCGCGTCGATCCAGCCGGGGATCGCGCTCCCGATCAGCGCGGCGGGCGCGAGGGCCCACGCCGCGCCGCGCAGCGTGCCGAGCTGAGGCGCCGGCAAGCCCAGGAGCAGCAGCATGAGCGGGAAGTGGGCCTCCGACTGATAGCGGATGGCGTCGGTGCGGCACGCCCAGATGAGGAGCGACGGGACGAGCAGCAGCGCGAAGGTGCATGAGACCGCGAGGAGCAGCCGCCACTGCCGGAGGAAGGCGAGCCGTATCGCTGCGGCCGCGAGCAGCGGCGGGAGCAGCCACGCGCTCAGGGTCGGGTCGAAGAGCACGCTCTCGGTCGGGCTGAGACCGCGCATCACGATGCCGGCGAGATCGAAGGAGCGCTCGGACGCGGCGCTGAACGCGCCACGGAGCGTGTGCCAGTGGAAGAGCGAGACCTCGGCCACCAGCGCCACGCACGCGGCGAGGACGAGCGGCGAGGGGCGCGCTCTCCAGCGGCCGGCGGCGAGCACGACGAAGAGCAGCCCTGCAGCAGGGAGGACGAGGGTGATCACGCGGAGCTCGGCCGCGAGGGCCCACGCGATCGCGGCGGCGAGCCAGGCCGCCGACTTGGAGCGCGAGGTGGGCCGAAGCGCGTAGACGGCGAGGGCCATCCCGGCGAGCCAGAGCGTGCCCGCGAGCGCGCGCGGGCACTCCGAGAGGGAGACGCGGATGTGGATCGGGTGGACGACCAGCGCGAAGCCCGCCGCGATCGCGCCGAAGCGGTGGGCGGGCGCGAGGTTGCGGGCCAGCGCGTAGAGCGCGACCGGACCGAGCGCGCCGGCGACCGCGCCGATGACGAAGGGGCCGCCGTGCCAGTCGCTGCCCGCCATCAGCGCCCGCACGAGCATGAGGTACGCGCTGCCGTAGAGGCCGGCCTCGTGCGGGCCCGGGTGCCCCAAGAGACCGCGCATCTCGCTGATGCCGTGGTCGTTCGCGTGGATCGGCGCCCACGGCGGGAGCCAGAGGCGCAGCGCCAGCCCCGCTCCGAAGAGGATGAGCGCGGCGCGCCAGTCCGCTGGATCATATCCGTTGCGCCTCAGAACCAGGCCGAGCACGCACAGGAACGCGAGCCAGAGCACCGCGCGGCTGGCCCTCATCGCCCACTCGTGTCCGGGCGAGCCGCCGCCGCCCGCGCGCGAGGGGCCCTCGCTCGTCGCGACCACCGAGTGGGCATGGAAGAAGCGCCCGTCGTCGCGCGCGGCCACCCGCGCTCGCAGCTCGAGCGCCGCGCGGTGCAGCGCCGGATCGTCGCCGCCCTCGATCAAGAAGAGCGTGAAGCTCGGGGTGTCGCCCACCCGCCGCCCGTCGCTGGTCGCGCCCCGCTCGAGCATGCGCACCCGAGCGCGCCCGCCCTCCACCGTGAGCTCGACGTCGATGTGGGCGCTCTCGATCTGCGCTCCGGTGACCTGGCCGACGGCGAGCTCGGCGCCGTGCTCGCCGGTGAAGACGAGCCGCGCGACGTCATCCTCGAGCCCCGGAGGGAGGACGCGCGTCTGCGCGCTCGCCCCCGAAGCGAGCGCCAGCGGAGCGACGAGCGCCACGAAGAGGCAGCGGCGTCGATGGGCAGGGGCGATCACAGCCGCTCGATCCCGAGCCGGCGCACCGCGGCGCCCGCCTCCACCGCGCGCAGGGCGAGGC
>JAEZBP010000180.1 GCA_023427125.1 Pseudomonadota bacterium
CGCAGGTCCCGGCCGCCTCGCGGAACGCGGCCTCGGCGGCGCGCATGTCGCCGGCGTCGTAGCGGACGTGCGCGAGCAGGGTCTGGGCCTCGAGCGTCAGCCGCGCATCGCACGCCCCGCGCGCGCAGACGAGCGCACCGCTCGAGAGCGTCGCGGCCTCCTCACCACGCCTCTCGTCGCGAGCTCGCCTCGCGAGGGAGAGCAGCCCCTCGGCCGTCCGCGCCAGCTCCGTCGCCACCCGGATGGGGTGAGGCCGGCCACGCTCCGGCGCACGCCGGCGCGCCGGGACCCAAGACGACGTCGGGCAGGACGCCGGCTGCCGGCCTCCGGGGGCGTCTCTGGAACGCTTTGCCGGCCGGCCGCCGGCCTCCTCGGTAGCGCATCCGGCTCGTGCCCACCGACAGCGGCGCCCGCCGCCTGGCGTCGGTCTCGCTCGTCATCGTGCGCGGGATGGGGATGCCCTCGACCCCCTGACGCGAACGCCCGCCGGGCGAGCCGGACGCAACGCTCGGCTCGCCCCGCGGGCGCTTCGCTTCGGCGGGGGAGCGCCCTCAGCTCGCGCGGGGCGCGCGGACGTCGAAGCGGATCACGACGCCCTCGCGGATCAGATCGTCGGCCATGCCGGGGTAGGTGATCCCGAACTCGCCGCGGTTGATCGAGAACTCCGCCGTCGCGTGCACCTCGCCGGCCTCCACGGTGATGTTCGCCGGGAAGGTGATCGAGCGGGTCTGCCCGTGCAGGGTCAGGTTGCCGGTCACGGTGTGGGTGCCGCCCTCGCCGCCGGCGGCGATGCTCGTCGAGGCGAAGGTCGCGGTCGGGAACTGCGTGGCGTCGAAGAGATCCGGGGAGAGCAGGTGGCCGCGCAGCCGCTCGGGCTCGATCTGCAGCGAGCTCATCTGGATCGTGATGCTCACGCTGCTGCTCGTGAGGTCATCGGGGTCGAGCTGCATCGTGCCGGAGAAGTCGCTGAAGGTGCCGGTGTGGCTGTCCGTCACCTTCGCGCCGGTGAAGCCGACGCTCGAGCGCGCCGCGTCGACGGTGAGCGACTCGCGCTCGCCGGCGGCGGGATCGGGCGCGGTCGGCTCGGCGGCGGCGCCCACGCGCGCGGCGGTGGTGTTTTCCGCCGGATCCGAGCACGCGGCGAGCAGGACAGAGCACACGAGGAGGACAGGGAGGTTACGCATGGGCGGAATCATGTCCCGGGTTCCGGCGGGCGGTAGCTCCACGAAGTCGTTTCCTCGCATTGAGCGATTCGATGGGTCACTCGGCCTCGGTGGCCCTCTCACTCGAGGAGCACGCACTCGACGTTCTCGAGGCGGCCCCAGCTGTTGGCCTCGTGGCACTCGTCGATCACGTCGTCGGGGTCGGGCACGACGTAGATGTCGACCGCCTCCTCGGGCGCGGTGGTGGTGCAGCTGATCTCGACGCACGCGCCGGTGTCGATCGGCGCCTCGATGGTGGTGCGGCAGAATTCGGGGCCGTCGAGCGCGCCCTCGCGCAGCGCGACGACCAGCCCGCCGCCGAGCGGCAGCCGGCCGCGGTTGCAGACCCGGGCGCGCACCGTCGCCATGCCGTTCAAGCAGCCGAGCGGCGTCACCCCGCGCACGCTCGCGGTCAGATCGGCGACGCCGAGCGCCTCGAGATCGCCCTGGGTGTTCTGGCGGAAGTTGTTGAGCCCCGCGCCTCGCCAGTTCACGGCGACGCCGCTCGTGCGCGGGAGCTCGCCGCGATCGCCGACGTGGGTGACCGAGTAGGCGTGCTGGTTCCACACCGGCCGCGAGGCGGCCCACCGATCGAGCTCGTCGCGCAGCACGTAGACGCCGTGCGTCGGCATGAACGAGACCTCCGGCCGGTAGGGATCGGTCGCCGGGCACGACCCGCTGTACTGGTGCGCGCCGACGACGATCTCCGAGTGGAAGTCGCCGTCGACGTCGGCGACGATCGGCATCTCGAACCACGTGAGGCTCGAGCGCGGGAAGCTGTAGAGCACCTCGCCGTCGGTGCCGCTGAAGATCCGGAGGAAGCACTCATCGTGGTAGATGACCTCGGCGCGGCCGTCGGCGTCGAAGTCGAAGACGCTCGAGCCGGTGACGCCGGAGCTGCCCTCGTTCACGACGATCGACCAGAGCCGTCCGTCGGTGCGCGTCATGCCGCCGCAGCCCGCGGGATCGCCGCCGGCGATGCAGTCGAGGTCGAAGACGCTGTACTCGGTGTGCGCGGCGGCGGCGATCTCGGCGCGTCCGTCGCCGTCGAAGTCCGAGATGGTCGGCGGGCCGCCGCGCCCGCTCGGCAGCGACACCGTGAGCAGGCGCGTCCCCTCGAGGGTCTCGACTCGCATGGAGGCGTCGCCCACCACCACGATCTCCGCGCGGTCCTCGCCGCCGAACGCCGCGAGCGGGTAGTGGCCGAGGTCGCCGACCGCCGCGAAGAGGAACGAGCCGGCCGTGGTCGTCCCCGCGAAGTAGCTCTCGGGCACGATCGTCGAGCTCGCGGCGTCGAAGCGGAAGACCCCGCGCGAGCTGATGATCTCGGGCTCGCCGTCCTCGTCGACGTCGGCGACGACCGGAAAGCGATCGAACTCCGTCGTGCCGAGGCTCGCGCGCAGGCAGCCCTCAGCGTCGTAGATGCTCCCGCCGCCGATGATCTCGGTCCGGCCGTCGTCGTCGAGATCGTGGAGCGAGGCGGAGTAGCCCTCGCCGCTGATGCCGCGGTGCTGGGTGCGCGCGCCGTCCGGGGCGCAGGTCGCGGCTTCCCAGCGCTGCACGAAGGCGGACGTCGCGACGTCGTAGGCGTACGCGCGGATCACGCCGCTGGCGTTGACGACGATCTCGGCGCGCCCGTCGCCGTCGAGATCGCCGAGCGCCGGCGTGCTCGCGCTCTGGATGCCGGTCGCGACGTTGTGCTGGAGCGCGCAGGTCGCGCCGTCGATCACCCGCAGCACCTCACCCTCGGCGCCGCCGAAGGTGCTGAACACGATCGAGGGGCGCAGCGTGGCGGGGTTCTCGTCGAAGTCGAAGTCGACGACCACCGGCGTCCCCTGCAGATCGTCGCTCGAGGGATAGGGGTCGCCGGGCGGGGGCGTCGTGAACGCGCACTGCAGGGCCGGCGTGATCGCGTCGATCGTGATGTCCTGCACGCACTCCTCGTTGCGGAGCCGATCGGGCGGCACGCCGTAGGGCACGCACGTTCCGTCGGTGGCGCAGTACGAGTCGGACGCGCACTCGTCGTTGGCCGCGCAGGTGCCGAGGTCGGGCACGCAGGTCTCGAGATAGCAGCGGTCGCCGCTCTCGCAGCACTCGCCGCCGCACGAGAGGCCGGTGCACGGCGGCTGCCCGTCGGGCCGCGGGACGAACGCGTCGGTCCCGCCGCCGCCGTCGGGGCGCGCCACGCACTCGCCGTCCACGCAGGTGCCGCCCACGCACTCGTCGTCGGAGGTGCACCCGCTCGGCGGCCTCGTCCCGCACTCGCAGCCGGACATCAGGAGAAGGAAGAGAGACGACCAAGCGAGGCGATGCATCGAGCAAGAGTATCCCCCATCGCCGTGCGTGCCATGCGCCGCGCCCGGGCTGAATGCTGTCGCAAGATCACGGCGCTCGGGGGACCCCGAGCGGAGCCTCTCCCCGCTCGCTGGACACCGGGGAAGGGAAGCGCCGGCCGGACGGAAGAGCCGCGTAGCTCGGCCGCGCGAAGACGGCGCCGGCAAGCGAGTCTCTCGAACCCCGACCTCGCTCTGCTATCTTGCCGCGCGATGTTGTCCGAGGAGCAAGCGAGGCGGCGGGTCGGGGAGGTGCTCGACGATCGCTACGAGCTGCGCGGCGTCCTCGGTGTCGGCATGACCGGCACGGTCTACGAGGCATGGCACCGCTACCTGAGCCGGCCGGTCGCGGTGAAGGTGATGCACCCGCAGCTCGTGAGCGACGACACGGCGGTGGCGCGCTTCCTCCGCGAGGCCAAGGCGGTCGCCAAGCTCGGCCACCCCGCGATCGTCGAGGTGCTCGACGCGGGAGAGACCGTCGATCGCTGGCCCTACGTCGTGCTCGAGCTGCTCTCAGGCGGCTCGCTCGGCGCGGCGCTGGAGAGAGGGCCGCTGCCCCCGGACGAGGTCATCGCGATCGGGATCGATCTGCTCGAGGGCCTCGCCGCCGCGCACGACGCCGGCATCGTCCACCGCGACATCAAGCCCGACAACGTCTTCCTCCTCGATCCGCCGCGGGCCTCCCGCGTGAAGATCCTCGACTTCGGCGTCGCGAAGAACCTCGATCCCGGCGGCTCGAGCGCCGTGCTGACCAAGCCCGGCGCGACGCTGGGCACCCCGAGCTACATGAGCCCGGAGCAGGCGCGCGCCGAGCCGATCGATCCGCGCACCGATCTCTGGTCGGCGGGCTCGGTCCTCTTCCACGCGGCCGTGGGCCACCCGCCCTTCGTGGAGCGCAGCGTCCCCGCGATGCTCCTCAAGCTCGTCACCCAGCGTCCCCCGCGGCTCGCGTCCGTCTGCCCCGGCGCGCCGGCGGCGCTCGTTCGCGCGGTCGATGGCGCGCTCGAGCCCGCCGTCGCCGAGCGCTGGCAGAGCGCGCGCGAGATGACGGCCGCCCTCCGAGGCACCTGATGGTCCGCGCGACTCTCCTCAGCGCGGCGCTGCTCGCGTCCTTCGTGGCCACGCCGGCCCAGGCTCAAGAGGCTCAGGCCCAAGAGGCCCAGGCCGAGGAGCGCGGCGAGGACATCGTCGTCTCGCTCGGCGACGCGGTGGAGGACCTCGGCGAGTCGATGAGCCGGCGCGCCGAGAGCGCGCGCGTCCAATGGGCTCCGAGCTGGCCGCGGTATCGCGTCGCCGCGCTGGTGCTCACGCTCGGCATGGGCATCGTGATCGCGCTGGCGGAGTTCCTGCCGACGCGCAGCGAGGCCAACTGGTCGAGCGCGAGCGATCTCGATCTCGCCGTGCAGAGCGGGCTCGGGCTCGGAAGTCCCCGCGCGCGCGAGGCGGCCGAGGTGGTGAGCGACGTGCTGGTCAGCGCGCTCGTCATCTGGCCGATCCTCGGGGACTCGCTCCTCTACACCGGCGCCGGCGAGGGGGCGTGGGACGTCGCCTGGCAGCTCTCGCTGATCAGCCTCGAGGTCTTCGCGATCAACCACGCGCTCAACATCGGGCTCAAGCTCCTGAGCCGGCGCGAGCGCCCGATCGGCTACTACTGCGCGAACCGACCGGGCTACGACGCCGACCCGGTGTGCGCCGATCCGCCGCCGGCCGAGAGCTTCTGGAGCGGCCACGTCTCGAACGCGTTCGCCGGCGCAGCGCTCGTCTGCCTGCACCACGACGTGCTCGATCTCTTCGGCGACGAGGGCGCCGATGGCGCGATGTGCGGGAG
>JAEZBP010000185.1 GCA_023427125.1 Pseudomonadota bacterium
GTCCAGTCCGGCCGGCCTCGCCTCGGCGTCCGGCACGGCGTCTATCGCGGATCGGGCGCTCCGAGCGCGCGCGGCGATGTCGATCAGCCGATGTCGTCGGGACCGACGATGCGCCCGGCGATCGCGCTCGCCGCGATGACCAGCGGGCTCGCCAGGTAGACCTTCCCGGGGCCGCTGCGGCCCGGGAAATTGCGATTGATCGCGCTCACCGAGACCTGATCGCGCTTGTCGCTCGCGCCGGGCCCGGCGTTGATGCACGCGCCGCACGAGGGATTGATCAGCTCGACGCCGGCCTTCCGGAAGAGCTCGACGTAGCCCTTCTCCTCCGCGTAGCGGCGGATGTGCTGGCTGCCGAACTGGATGTAGCACTTCACGCCGTCCTTCACCCTCAGGCCGCGCGCGAGCGCTCTCGCGAAGACGGAGGCGTACATGTCCATGTCGGCCTTCTTGCCTCCGGTGCACGAGCCGCCGTACGCGATGTCGATCGCGACGTCCTCGCCGAGCGAAGCGAGCGGCACGCCGTTGCGCGGGTCGCCGGGCGTCGCGACCATCGGCGTGACGGCGCCGAGATCGATCTCGAAGACCTCGGCGTACTCCGCGTCCTCGTCGCTGCGGACGATGCGCGCGTAGAGCTCGTCCTTCGGGATGCCGCGCATGGTGTGGAGGTAGTCCACCACGATCTCGCCGGGCTCGATGATGCCGGTGAAGCCGCCCGCCTCGACCGCCATGTTGGTCAGCGTGGCCTGCTCGTCGAAGGGCAGGCGCTGTACGCCGTCCCCCGCGAACTCGAGCACCTTGCCGATGCCCTTGCTGGTCCGGAAGAAGGGCTGCGCGAGGATGTGCAGCATCACGTCCTTCGCGCTCACGCTCGGGCGCAGCTCGCCTCGCAGCACGAAGCGCACGGTCTCCGGCACGCGGACCCGCACGTCCTTCGTGAACCACGCGTTTGCCATGTCGGTGCTGCCGACGCCGAACGCGAAGCAGCCGAGCGCGCCCGCCATGCAGGTGTGGCTGTCGGTGCCGGCGACGATCTGGCCGGGCAGCGCGAGATCCTCGATCACCGCGTTGTGACAGATGGCCTCCGAGCCGCCCTCGGGCACCTCGCCGTAGAGCTTCAGCCCGTGCTTGCGCGCGAACTTCTCTTGCGTGACCGCCAGGCCGTCCGCGTGTTGGAGGAGCCCCATCTTGCGCTTGTCTTCCGACATCACCTGGCCGAGGTAGGTCAGATGATCGCGGAACGCGAAGACGCTCTCGGGCTCGGTGACCGAGGCGCTGGCGCCGAAGCCCTGCCGGAAGAGCGAGTCGGCCATGGGCGTCACGTACTCGTGGCTGAAGCGGACGTCGGCGCGCACGAAGAGCGCGTCGCCGGGAGCGACGGCGGGGACGCCGATCGTGCCGGCCTTGGCGTCGACGATCGCGTGGCGCGCGATGATCTTCTCGACCATCGTCATCGGGCGCGCCTGGGTGTCGGGCGCCGGCGCGGAGAGCTCGCCGGCCATCCGCGCCTTGTTGTACTCGAAGAGGCCGCCGGCGCGGACGACGTCGGTGCTGATCGGATCGAGCCCCTTCGTGAACTCGTCGATCGGGATCTCCTCGCCTCGGAGGATCCGCGGGATGAGCCCGAAGTCGGTCGAGGTGAGCAGGCCGATGTTCTGGCAGTTCTGCCCGTAGATCTTCTCGATGCTCTCGGCGATCACCAGCTTCGCGCCCGCGGTGAGCTCGCTGTAGGGCGCGGTCTCGCGCGAGGAGCCGCAGCCCTTGCTCTTGCCGCTCACGATGACGTCGAAGCCGCCGCGCTTGAGCGTCATGTGCTCGAAGAGGCCACCGCGCAGGCCGACCATCGAGTACTCGCCGAGCGTCTCGTCGTAGTAGAAGCAGACCCAGCCGGGCGTGAAATCGTCGGTCGAGATGTTGTCGATGAGCTTCCGGCCAGGCTCCCACCCGAGGTCCTCGCCGCCGAGCTGGCGCCGGAGGAGCTCGAGGTCCTCGGTGAGGTAGAGGATGCGGCCGGTGAAGCGGATGCGATCGGGTCTTGCCATCGTCGTTCGTCGCCCTCGCCCCCGATGTGCCGAAGTGTCCTGGTCCGAGAGTCTGCCCCGGGAGTGTGATCGTCGGGCCACCGTACCGCTCGCGCACTCCCTCTCCTTGTGCGCCACCGCACAGCTTTGCTGGTGCGCACCTTCGCGGTCCGGTGCCGGTGGCTCGCCGACTGGCCGCGCGCGTCGCCGCGCCGTCACCCCGCCCCGCCGCCACGTCGCGGCCCGTGGCGAGGTGACCCGTCAACCGCGAGACGCTCGGACTGGTCTCACGAGGAGCACCGGTCTACATCTCGCCGGCCGCGGGGCGGTGTGGCGATCGACATCGCCCTCCCCGCTGGCATACTCGCGCCCCCGTGTCGATGAACCGTCAGAGCATCAAGCGCCTCGTCGCCGCCCTCGCCCACGAGGCCCACCGCGCGCAGAGCGAGCTGAAGGCGAGCGGACATCGCAGGCCCTACTTCGTCTCGTACCTCGTCCGCGACATCGAGCAGTTCTGGATCGACGCACGCTTCGGCTCGCTCTTCGCCGACGAGCGCAGGCGCTGGCGACGCGGGTTCGCCGACGTGCGGGTCGGCAGCTATCGCGCCGATCACGTGCCGGACGGCGGCCTCGCCGACAACTCCACCAAGTCCGAGGCGTACTCGTACTCCTCGCTGCCGATCGGCGAGAACCTCGGCGGCGTGATGCACGGCATCTGGCAGCTGACCGAGGCTCGCTACCGCGAGGCCGCCGAAGATCTGCTCGAGAAGCGCGCCGAGGAGCTCCACGTGCGCGATCCGAACCGCTCGCTGCCGGCCTTCGAGCGGCGCGAGCCGACGGTCTATCAGTCGGTGCCCGACTTCCCCGCCGTGGATCGCCAGCGCTGGGTCGACTTCGTCGAGGCGGCGAGCGCGATCGGGCGGCGCGAGCGCGATCTGGTCGGGTGCGAGGTGGAGCTCACGGTCCGCAACTCGACCCGAATGTTCGTGAGCACCGAGGGCAGCGTCATCGTCGATCGACAGCCGCTCTGGCAGCTGAGCGTGATGCTCGATCTGTCGAGCGAGGCCGGCGTGACGGTGCCGTGGAACCTCTCGCACTTCGTCGTCGATCCGCGCGAGCTCCCCTCGCTCGACACGCTGAAGACGAGCATGCGCGGCGCGCTCCGCACGATGCGCCAGATCGCGGGCGCCGAGACGCTGCGCGCGTACTCGGGGCCGGTGCTGCTCGATCCGAAGCCGGCGGGGCTCTTGATGCACGAGGCGATCGGTCACCGCCTCGAGGGCAACCGCCTGCTCTCCTCGGGCGAGGGGCAGACGTTCCGCGATGCGCTCGGCTCGGAGCTCCTGCCGGCGGGGCTCTCGATGCGCGACGACCCGACGCAGAGCCACTTCGACGGGCAGTCGCTGGTCGGCCACTACCTCTACGACGACGAGGGCGTGCCCGCCGGTCGCGCCGAGCTCGTCGATCGCGGGCGCATCCGAGGTTATCTCACGTCGCGCGCCGCGGTCGCGCGCGGGCATCGCTCGAATGGGCACGCGCGCAACGAGTCCTTCGAGCGGCCCATGAGCCGCATGGGCGTGACGTCCGTCGAGGCCCACGCGGGCATCGACGACGCGTCGCTCAAGCGCAGCCTCATCGAGGAGGTCAAGCGGCGCAGGCTGCCCTACGGCGTGCACGTGCTGCTCGCCGACAGCGGCGAGACCGCGACGAAGAGCTACGACTTCCAGGCCTTCCTCGGCAACATTCGCGCGGCCACGCGCGTGTTCCCCGACGGACGCGAGGAGCTGGTGCGGGACGTGAGCTTCGTCGGCACGCCGCTCAACGCCGTGCGCGGCATCATCGCGGCGGGGACGCGCCGCGAGCTCGACAACAGCTACTGCGGCGCCGAGAGCGGCGCGGTGCCGGTCTCGACCATCAGCCCCGCGCTCTTGATCGAGAACCTCGAGCTGCAGTCGAGCGCGCGCTCGCCGAACGCGCC
>JAEZBP010000263.1 GCA_023427125.1 Pseudomonadota bacterium
CGCGACGACCGCGCTGGTGCTCGGCGCGCTCAGCCCGGTCGCGGCGTTCCTCTCGCTCGGCGTGCGCGGCCCCGATCCGCGCGTGCTCGGCCTCCCGCTCGACGATCCGCGGGCCGCGGCCGACAACGCGCACGCGCAGGCGCTCGTGCTCTTCCACGCCGGCGTCGTCGCGGTCGCCGGCGTGCTCGGAAACCTGGGCGTCTACCGGGTGCTGCGCGCCCTCCTCGGCAAGCGAGAGCTGGCCCTGCGCGTGCTGTTCGCGTGGCTCTCGACGCTGCTCTTCGCGGGGAGCGAGCTCTCGTGGATCGCGCGCCCCTTCCTCGGGCGGCCGCACACGGAGGTCGCCTTCTTCGTGCGCGAGCCCTTCGAGGGCGGCTTCTTCGGCGAGATCGCGAGCGCGCTGGTGGACTCGCTCGGCGTCACGGGCCTCGCCGGGGTGGCGATCATCCTCGCCGTGCTCGCGCTCTCGGCGTGGGCGCTCTTCCGCCCGGACGGGCGCCCGGTGGAGCTCTCGCTCGCGAGCGGCGCCCTCGTGGTCACGAGCGGCGACGAGCGCTGGACGCTGGCGCTCACCGAGATCGCGCGGCTCACGACGCGCGAGGCGGTCGTGCTCTTCGCGGAGAGCTTCGAGCTCGTGCTCGACGTGCGCGCCGGCCCCTCTCCGCGGCTGCTCGTGCGCTTCGAGCGCGAGTCCGACGCGGAGGCGCTGTGCGCCCGCATCGAGGCCGAGCGCGTCCGCGCGAGAGGCCCCGGCCCGTTCCGATCGAGCCAGCTCGCTTGAGGCCGTATAGTCCGCGCGATGCTCGCGCCGAACCCCGCGAAGCGCGCCATCGAGCGCGCGTGGCTCTTCTACACGCCGGTGTGGGGGCTCGCGTGCGCGCTCGTGATGATCGGCGGCTTCGCGGAGGCGTGGGGCGACGTCGAGCTGATGGCGTTCGGCGCGACGCTCGGGCTCGGCGCGGTGGCGCTGCCGATCGCGCTCCGATCGAAGGCGGAGCGCGCGCGGCCGCTGGCCGACGCCACCGCGGTGAAGCTCGCCGCGAGCGTGGTGGGCTTCGCGTTCCTCTACAACTGGCTGCAGACGCCGTTCTTCTTCGACGTGCTCCACATGCACTACGGCTTCCGGAGCACGTGGAACTTCCAGCACAACCCGCTCTTCCTCTACCTGCTCACCATCGCGTACTTCGCGACCTACTCGGTCCTGGTCATGGCGGCCTACCGCCTGACGCGCCGGGCGCTCGGGCGCTGGCCGCGCTTCGGCCGCGTCGCGGGCGCGCTGCTCGCGCCCTTCGCCGTCGCGTTCCTCGAGACCACGCTCAACGCGAACCCGTGGATGAAGAGCCTCTTCTGCTACGACGATCCGACGCTGGCGCTCACGTTCGGCTCGCTCGCCTACGGCCTCGCGTTCGTGGTCGCGCTGCCGGTGTGGATCGCGATCGACGAGACGGAAGAGGCGCGCCTCCCGCTCTCGCGCGTGCTGCTCTTCACGCTGCTCGCGGTGATCGTCGACACGCTCCTCCTCCACCTCCTGCGCGTCACCGTCGCGCCGCACCTGACGACGGTGATCGACGGAGCGAACGGCCTGCGCGACTTCGGCACGAGCTGCCTCGAGATCCGGCCGTAGTCGGTATGCTCCCCTCCATGCCGCCGAGCGCGATCGCTCCCGCCAAGGCCGCGAGGCCGCTCGCGCTCGCGCTGCCCGGGCTCGTGCTGCTGGGGTTGGCGTGGAGCCTCGCGCTCAGCGCGCCGCCCCCGGACGTCGATGGCGGGCCCGTGACGATCGAGGATCCGGTGCTCTCGTGCGAGGAGGTGCAGGCGCGGATCGCGGCGGGAGAGAGGGACTTCTACGCGGTGCTCGCGGGGCACCTCGAGGAGACCGGCACCGAGGGGATGGTGCGCCTCGTCTGCGATGGAGGCGGCGATCTCGTCGCGAAGGCCAATACGAACGTGACCGGCACGCCGGGCCTCTTTCGTGCTCGTGTCGGAGACGATGGCGCGCCTCGCCTGGTGATGAGCTGCCTTCAATGCGACTCGCTGGCGCCGCGGCGGGTGACCCCGCGCGAGTACGTCGCGCAGTGGATCATGCGCGTCATCGTGATGGCGGTCGGCGCGATCGGCGCGCTCCTGTTCGTGGCGGGCTGGCGGCGCCGTCCCTTCGAGCCGCTGCGCGATCTGGCGCGCGGGCGTGCGCCCGAGCGCGCGCATGCCCTCGTCCGACCGTCGAACGATCGAGCGCGCGTGGACGGGCGCGATCATTCGGCGCGCGCGCTCGGCAACGTCGGCGGTGCGCTCGGGGCCACGGCCTCCGAGGAGCGCTCCGCGCTGATCCTGCCCGGCGCAGGCGCGAGCTATCGTGAGGGCGCCGGCGAGCTCCCGTACGTGGTCGGGCCCGCCACGCTCGCGACGCTGCCTCTGCGCGCCGGCGAGCGCGCGCCGTTCGCCGAAGGAGATCGCCTCGAGCTCCCCGGCTTGCCGCCGCTTCGCCTCGAGCTGCCGGTGCCCGGCACGCTCGCGCGCTTCTTCTACGGCGACGGCGCGCACGCGCGCTTCATCGGCCGCGCGCCGACCGCGCGGACCAAGCTGCACGCGATGATCGCGCGGGCGGTCGGGATCGCCTCCGTCGTGCTCGCGCTGCTCGACGTCCCCTACGGGCTCGCGCTCGGGCTCGCGATGCTGGCCGTCGCGGCCGTGGGCGCCCTCCCCCGGCCCCCGCGAGGGGCGCGCACCGTAGGGGA
>JAEZBP010000760.1 GCA_023427125.1 Pseudomonadota bacterium
GCTCCGCGCGTTCGCTGCGGAGCTCGCCCACGCCTCGGCTCATGGACCGGGCGGCGGCGTCGTGGCCACCGGCACCAGCGTCGCCTCCACCGCAGTGAACGTGAAGACCGCCGAGTGCCCGTCGCCGATGCGCGGATCGGAGAAGCAGCCACGGCCCTCCACGCGGCTCCCGTCGCCATCGATGCACGCGGTGACGACCGGCTGGCAATCCGGGTCGCCCGTGTCGTCGATCTCGAAGCCCTCGAGGCCGTCGGCGTCGAGATCGAGATCGGGCGGCGTCGCCCTGAAGTTGAGGGGGAAGCCCATCGCCGTGCCCTCACCGCCCGCGATGATCAGGTCGGCCAGGCTCGCCGGCTCGCCGCCATCGCAAGGCGGCTGCGTCTCGAGCATGTCGCCGATGAAGCCACCCAGCAGCGCCAGCAAGCTCACCGGGATGCCTCCGCAGAGGAGGCCCTCGTCGACGCCACCGGCCGCCGTGACCGTCCCCTGGACCCGTCCGCCCTGAAGCTCCACCGGCACGATCGGCAGGGGCAGCGGGATGTCCTCCGGCCCGCCGCGGAGCACATCGCTCATCAGTGTGCTCTGCACCGAGGTCACCGGCGCGCCCGAGGAGTCGATGGAGTCCGCGTTGACCGTGTACTGGCCCGTCGTCGCGGTCGGCTGGCCCTGGAGCCAGGCGACGCGGAAGTCGTCGTCGTCCATGTCGAGCCCGTTCTCGAGGCCGAGGAAGCTCATCAGCAGCGTCAGGTTACCGTCGCGGATCGCATTCGAGATGAACGTGCCGAGCACCCCTGAGAGGATGCCGAGCGCACGCGCGAACGCGTTCTTCGTTCGCTCACCGCCTCCGAGATCGCAGCCGTCGGTGTTGCCGCCGAGCGCGAGCGCGTTGATCACCATCGCGAGCTCCGAGCGGCAGCTCGCGTCGCAGCCGTCGAACGAGTCGGTGTTCCCGTCGTCGCACGCGGCTCCGGGCTCGCCCGGCGCCACTGGCGGCCCCTCGCCGCAGCCCGTGATGGCGTCGCACGTCGCGCTGCACCCGTCGCCGCCGTCACAGATCTCGCCGGCGGCGTAGTCGATGATGCCGTTGCCGCACGACTCGTTGGAACGACAGTCGGACCGGCAGCCGTCGCCCGACGCGTTGTTGCCGTCGTCGCAGACCTCGCCGTCTCCCATCGTGCCGTCGCCGCAGTAGCCCTCGCGAGCGCACGAGGCGTCGCAGCCGTCGCCGGGGGTCGTGTTGCCGTCGTCGCACATCTCGCCGGGCTCGAGGTCGCCGTTGCCGCAACGAGCCGCGGGCCCCGCGTCCCGCGCCGGCCCGCCGTCGGGCAAGAGCGCCGCGTCGAAGAGGATCGCCGCGTCTTCATCACCGGTGTGCGACTCGCCGCAGGCGGTCACGAGGACGAGCGGGATCGCGATCAAGCCAAGACGTCTCATCAGGAACCTCCCAAGCGCGCTCCGACCTGCCCGGATGCGGCGCGGAGAATCTACCCTAGGGATCGGGAGCTGAGAAGGTCGCCTGCTGGCAGAGGGCGACTTCGCTCCACTTCGACGGCGATCAGTCGGACTCGAGCTCGGCGAGGACCGTGCGTGCGCGGCGGAGCTCTTCGCGCAGGGTGATCGCCTTGGCCGGGTCGGCGCCTGCGTTGCGGCGGAGGAAGGCCCGCAGGTGCACCGCCGCGCGGCGGCCGTCGCCCATCGCGTGGTGGAGCATTCCGAGGACGAGCTGGCCGTAGCCCCGGCCGCACTTCGCGCGCTCGAGGTCCCGGACGATCGTGTCGAGCCTCCGCACCGCGCGGCCAGCCTCGAGTCGCACCCACGCCCGGTGCGCGCGAAGCAGGGGGCGATCGACGTGGGCCCAGCGCTCCCCCCGCGCCATCGCGGCCGCGGCGGCCTCGAGGTCACCCGTGAAGTGCAGCAGAGTGCCGAGCGCCCAGTAGTGGCAGCTGCGACGCTCGGGGGGAGACGCGCGCGCCGCCAGTCGCTGCTGCGCGATGGCGCCGTCGCTATCGCCGAGGGCCGCGAGCGCGCGCGAAGCGTCGTGGTGCGCCACGTCCCGCAGCACTCCCGTCTCGACCATCGCGAGCGCAACGCGCGCCGCCTCCGCCAGGTGCCGGAGGTCGAGCTGTCGCGGGTCACGGTGCGCCGACTCGAGGTGGGCAAGGTAGAGCTGTCTCAGGAGGAGGGCCTCCGTATCGGGGACGAGATCCCCCGGAGCGGCCGCATCCAGTCCCTGTTTCGCGAGGCGAGCCCGCTCGGCTGGGCTCCCGGCCTCGAGAGCCAGCCGCAGGTAGTCCTCCGGACACCGCGAAGATGAGACCTCCATCAGGGGAGCCGTCGCTCGCTTCATGATACGTCTATCCCCAACGATAGCACAGCCCCCGCCCTTCCGGAATTCATTGTATTGTCAGCCTCTTACGCGACTTTATCCACAAACCGTCCACGTACGCTCAGGGCGCCTGGGGATCGCTGCGGACAGGCGCGTGGACGCTCCGCGGGGCGCCCGACTGACGGATCACGGGCGATCCTTTGGATCTTCGCCGACGCTCCGTCGAGGCGCGGGTCAGCGTCCTCCGAAGACGAAGTCGGCGATCTCGTCGCGCTGGGCGTGCGCATCGGCGCGGCCGAGGGCGATGAGCTCCCGCGCGTACACGCCATCGAAGAGGAGGTAGCTCGCGAGGTCGGCGCTGTCGGCGCCCTCCCCCATGTCCATCATCCGGAGGAGCGTGCGCCCGAGGATCTGACCGAGCTTGGCTCGCTCGCGTCGCAAGAGCGCCGCCGCCATGCGGCCGAGATCCTGGCTCGGCCGCACCACCAGGGGCCGTACGATGCGGCGCGCGGGCGCGCCTCGGGCCTTCGCGACCTCGTTCGTGCGCTCGATGAAGTCGGGCCCATACGCCGACACTCCATCCGCGAGCATCGCGTTCACCCGCTCGAGCTCGTCGACGTCGAAGCGCACGTGATCGAGGAGGAAAGCGTCGAGCACCTTTCCGAGCAGGAAGGGGAGTCCAGGGTAGCGCCCACGGGCCACCTCACGCCGCTGGCCCTCCGCTGCGGTGTTCATCCCGATCACCAGGACCCGATCGGCGCCGAGGTGGATCGCGGGGGAGAGAGGTGTGTTCAGCCGGAGGCCGCCATCGCAGTAGAGGTCGCTCTGGATGGCCACCGGCGGGAACACCACCGGTATCGCCGCCGATGCAAGGACATGCTGAGGCAGCACGTGGGCAGCGGCGACGTGGACGAAGCGCGGAAGCCCGAAGGGGAGCGCGACTCCCGGCGCCCGGTCGACGAAGCACCACGGGCGGCCGGTCGGCACGTGGGTCGCCGTGACCGTGAGGGCGCGGAGCTTGCCGTGGCGGAGGTTACGGGCGAGCTGTCGCCAGTCGATGCCTTTGCGGATCAGCTTTCCCATCGGCGCGGCGTCGAAGAGGCCCGAGCCGCGATGGCCGCCCAGCACGAGGCGATGGACGCGCCGGGCCTGGCTGACGCCGAAGCCGAGCACGTCGCCGAGCGCGAGCTCGCCCCAGAGCCCGCTCAGCCTCGCGACGCCCGAGATCGGATCGCCGAGCACCGAAGCCAGGTAGGTACCGTTGATGGCACCTACGCTGGTCCCGCACACGAAGTCGAGCTGGGGTACTCCATGCGCGGCGGCGAGGTCACCGAAGACGTACGAGAGGACACCGACCTCGTAGGCCCCGCGGGCCCCTCCCCCCGACAGAATCAAGGCGAGGGACACTCAGCCTCCATTACGAATGGCCTGTACCATGTGTGAATCCAAGTAGTGCCGGCGAAGCGCCTCGTCGCGGATCTGATCGAGCCGGCCCTGGACCACCGCGCGGGCCTCGGCCCGGGCCACCGCCGCGAGGTCGGGATCATCGGCCAGCTCGAGCGCCGTCGCGAGCCGGGCATGGATCCGCTCCGCCCGCTCGAGGTCTCGCCGACCGGCCAGCGCCTCCCGGACCTCCCGCACGACGCGCCGGGCGTGGTCGGGCCGGCCGCTGCGGGCGAGGGCCTCCGCGCGGGTGGCCATCGCGAGCACCTCGTAGCCGAACGCCCCCGCCGCGCGAGCATGCGAGGCCGCATCACGGGCGAGCTGCTCGGCTCGCTCGGAGCTGCCCCGGGTGAGCTGGATCCCGCTCTCGACCAAGCACACGTGCGCGAGATCGTAGGGATCTTGAATCCGCTCGGCGATCACCCGCGCCTCGAAGAGCGCGGCCTCGGCCGCCTCGAGGTCTCCGACCTGCTCCGCGTAGAGCTCCCCCATCGCGCAGAGCGTGTCCGAGTGGCCGGACTGATCGTCGACGATCTCGAAGACGTCGAGCGCTCGCTTCAGGAACGCGAGGCTGGTCTCGACGTCACCAAGCTCCGCGTAGAGTTGGCCCACGTTCGATACCTTGCGACCCAGGTGCAGCCGATCGCCGACCTCGCGGTCGAGGAGGATCGAGGCGCGCATCACCTGAATCGCGTCCTCGAACTCGCCGCGGTGGGCGAGCGCGACGCCGAGCGAGCTGAGCGCGTGGGCCTCGTGGCCCTTGAGGCCGAGCCTCCGGAAGATGACCACCGCCTCCGCCGAGGCCTCGAGCGAGTCCTCGAGCCGGCCGGCCCTCCAGAGGAGGATCGCCTTCTGGACCAAGGTCTGGCCCCGGGCCGAGAGGAACTCGGCCTCGACACCCGCCCGCGCGAGGGCTCGATCCAAGGCCTCGATCGCGCCGGCGCTGTCGCCCTGCTCGCGGCGGAGCTGCCCGAGCAGGCGCAGGGCCTCGATCTCGGAGGCCTTGTCGTCGCCCTCGATCGCGGCGTCGAGCGCCCGGCGGAGCATCGCCTCGACCCCGGTGGGTCGCGCCGCGTCGAGATCGAAGCGCGCGAGCCGGCTGAAGGCGACGGCGATCTGCCGGGGCTCTCGCGATCGCTCGGCCAGCGCGCGGAGCGACTCGAGCTCGTGGCGCTGCTCCTGGCGGCGACCGAGCGCGCGCAGGATGTGCTCGCGAGCCTCGTGCGCCTCGAAGGCGCCCGGCGAGTGCGGGGGCAAGAGCGCGAGGACACGCCCGAAGAAGCGCATCGCGTCCTCGTGCGAGTACATGGCCTGGGCGGAGTGACCCGCCGCCAGGTAGGCCTCGGCCGCGCCCGCGCTGTCCCCCGCTTGCTCGCGGTGATACGCGAGGCGGGCCGGCGCGACCGGCGCGTCGAGCGCGGTGAGGTAGTGGGCGACCATCCGGTGCATCCGGAGGAGATCGCTGCCGTCGATGCTCTCGTACGCGACGTGCCGGACGACCGCGCTCGGAAATGCGAGGCCCCCTCCGACCTTGCGCTGGATCAGGCCGCGCTCCTCGAGCGCCGCGAGCTCGGCGTCGAGCTCCTCGCCGGTCAAGGTCCGCAGCTCGTGCGCTCGCATCCCCGGGCCCGCCACCGAGAGCCAGCGAAGGGTGTGTCGCTCCTGCTCCGGGAGCTCGCCGAGCCGGGCGGCGATCACATCCTCGAGGGTCGTCGGCAGCGCGAACGCGGCGCCCGCCCGCCGGGTGACACGCTTGGCCGGGCCCTCGCCCTCGACGCTCAGCACTCCTCGGTCGAGCAGCGCGTCGATCAGCTCGATCAAGAAGAACGGGTTGCCGCCCGCCCGATGCATGATCGCCTGCTGGATGTCGTGGGGGACGCGCGCATCCCCGAAGCGAGCGGCGATCAGCGCGCGGCGGTCCTCGTCCTCGAGCTCCTCGACCTCGATACGGGGGATGCTGCCGAGCAGCCCCTCGACCCGCTCGTCCGGCCGGCTGCCGATGACGACCATCAGCGGCACCTCGTAGGCGTGCGAGAGGAGCCTCGACATCAGCTGCAGGCTCGGCGTGTCGGCGAACTGGAGCGCGTCGATCCACACCACGAGCGGCCGCTGGCTCGCGAGACCACCGAGCAGATGCCGGACCGCCCGGATCAGCGCAGCGCTTCGGTCGGCGGCGTCATCGGGGCTCGCGCCGCTGGGGCTCGGGACCACCATCGGCTCGAGCGCATCGTAGGTGGAGCTGTGGAGCTCCGGAGGCAGGGCGCCCTCGAGCGTCGAGGAGAGCCGGGCCCGGATCTCGTCCGCGCTCATGTTCTCGTCGATGGCACACGCCTCGCGCAGGAGCTCGGCCACCGCCGCGTACGGGACCTCCGAGCTACCGAAGATGCACTCGAGGCGCAGGAGCCGCGGGTCCGGGTGGAAGCTCCCGAGCGCGGCCGCGACCGCCGCGCTCTTGCCGACGCCGAGCTCGCCGAAGAGCGCGAGGTATCCACTGCGGTTCCCTCGCACGACCTCCTTGTAGGCGTCGACCAACGCCTGGATCGTCATCGACCGGCCGAAGAGGCCGACCTCGCCGGCCACCGCCAGCGCCTCCGCCGCGCGCTCCTCGCGGGTCCGTGCGCCTCGGAGTCGATACGCTCGAACCCGACGCGCCTCCGCCTGCGTGCCGCGCAGCACCTCGACCTCGCGGACATCCTTCTCGTCGAAGGAGAACGCGCGTCGCGCGAGCCGGAAGACCTCGCCGCTCGCGAGAATCTCGCCGCCGGCGCCCGCCTCGCCGAGCTGCCGTGCCACCTCGAAGACGCCCTCGAGCGGCTCGTAGCGGAGGCGCCCGCTGGCGGCGCGGACGGTGGCGACGACGCCTCGAGAGAGGCCGATCGAGGCGGTCAACGGCGCCAAGAGATCGGCCGAGAGCCCGGCGAGGGCCTCGAGGACGTCCATCGCGAGGCGGGTAGCGTTGAGCGGATCGTCGACCGAGACGCGGCCCACGCCGATCAAGAAGCGGAACTCGCGCTTGCCCTGCCCCTCCGGCCAGTCGAGGATCGCGTGATACTTGTACGCGATGTCGTCGAGCACCCGCACCGCCTGGGTGCCGACGGCGCGACCGGTCCGCTCGACGCCGGTGACCTCGCCGAGCTCCTCGCCGCGCAGGCGGCCGTGGACCACGACGACGTTGCGCCGCTCGCGCAGCTCCCGTCCCGCGTGGGGAACCGAGGCGTGCGTCTCGGCGCTGCCCGCGTTGCGGAGCCCGTCCGGGCTCGTCACCTCTCGAGGCGCGATCTCCGCCATGAAGCGCTCGAGGTCGGTCGCGTCGAGCAGCTCCTCCTGGCCATGGAGCCAGCGCGAGAGCGCCCCGGCGAGCGAGCGCCCGGTCTGGTAGCGCTCCTCCCGATCGAAGGCGGTCGCGCGCCGCACGATCTGATCGAGCTCGGTGGGAACCGAGGGATCCACCTGCCGCGGGAAGGTGAGCTTGCCCTCCCGGACCTGCTCGAGGACCTCCATGCCCTGCTGCCCCGGGTACATGCTCCGGCTCATCAGGAGCTCGGCCAGGAGCACGCCGAGCGAGTACACGTCGCTCCGGCGATCCACCCGCTGCCCGCGGGCTTGCTCAGGCGACATGTAGGAGAACTTGCCCTTGATGACCCCGGTCTCCTCGCTCACGAGGCGCGCGCGGGCGATGCCGAAGTCGGCGATCTTCACCACGCCCTCGTAGCTGACGAGCGCGTTTTGGGGGCTGACGTCGCGGTGGACGATGTCCATCGGGACGCCGCTCTCGTCCTTGCGGTTGTGCGCGTAGTCGAGCCCCTTGGCGATCTCCATCACGATGAACGCCGACAGCGCGTGCGGGATCCGGCGGCCCTGGCGGCGCGCCGCGGCGAGCAGGCGGCCGAGGTCGAGGCCGTCGACGAACTCCATGGCCAGCACGAGCTCGTCGCGCACCTGTTCGAAGGCGTAGACCTGCACGATGTTCGGGTGGTTCAGGCGCATCGCGACCTTCGCCTCGTCCACGAACATCGAGATGAACTTCGGGCTGCGGGCGAAGCTCGGCAGCACCCGCTTGACGACGAGGACCTTCTCGATGCCCTCGGCGCCGGTGGTCTTCGCGAGGAACACCTCGGCCATCCCGCCCGCGCCGAGGCGGCGAACGACACGGTAGCGCCCGAG
>JAEZBP010000374.1 GCA_023427125.1 Pseudomonadota bacterium
GTCCTGGGCGCTCGCGAGCGCGGGGCCGGCCAGCGCGAGCGAGGCGCCGAGCCCCGCCGCGAGCGTGTAGCGGTTGATGGAGCGGAAGAGGCTGATGAGTCCGTTCATGGTCGTCGCGTCCTTTCGAAGGCCGGGGGTTTCGCTGCGGCCTTGCAGGAATCAACGCACCGCCTCTTACGAACTCCTGAAGCCCCTCACTTTTTGATTCGACGCGGAAGGGCGCGGAGAGAGGCAGGTCGGCCGCGCTCGAGCCGGCTTGCACCTCGTAGGCGGTGGGCTCGACCACCTCCGCCTCGCCGTCCCAGTAGGCGAGCTCGCGCATGGCGATCGACATCGTGACGGTGCGGGTCTCGCCCGGCGCGAGCTCGACCTGCGCGAACGCGCGCAGATCCTTCTCGGCCCTCATCACGCTCGAGTCGAGCGCCGCCACGTAGAGCTGCACCGTCTCGATGCCCGCCCGGCTCCCGGTGTTGGTTACGTCGACGCTGACGCTCAGCGTGTCGCCCGCGCCGAGCGCGTCGGCCGAGAGCGCGAGCCCCGCATACGCGAAGCTCGTGTAGCCGAGGCCGAAGCCGAAGGGGAACGACGGCGCGTGACCCTCCTCGTCGAGCCAGCGGTAGCCATGCAAGTAGCCGTAGGTGACGCGGGGCGAGGTGTTGTCGAAGGGCGGCAGGTCCTCCTCGCGCGCGGGGATGCTGAAGGGCAGCCGCCCGCTCGGCGCCACGTCGCCGAAGAGCACGCGGGCGATCGCGTGCCCGCCCTCCTGGCCTGGATAGAACGCGAAGAGCAGCGCCTCGACCTCGTCGTGCCAGTCGCTCGTCGTGATCGCCGCGCCGCCCTCGAGCACCACGATCACCCGATCGTGCGCCGCGGCGACCGCGCGGATCAGCGCGACCTCCTCGGCGGCCAGCGCGAGCGACACGCGGTCGCCGGCCCCGATCTCGCCCTCGCCCTCGTCTCCGGCGAGGAGGCCCGTCACGACGATCACCGCGTCGGCGGCCGCGACGCTCGGATCGCTCGCGCTCGTCGCGGCGCGCACCATCACCCCGGCGCCCTCCATGAGGCCCTCGAGCGCGGTGACCACCTCGACCGGCGTGACGCGGCTCGAGCCCTCGTCGCCGATGTTCTCCACCTCGGCGGCCCGCCCGAGCACCACCACCGAGTCGATCGCCGCGCGATCGAGCGGCAGCGCGCTCCCCTCCGAGAGCGGCGCGTTGCGCAAGAGCACGATCCCGCGCTCGGCGACCTCCTGCGCCAGCGCGCGATGCTCCTCGGTGTTGCGCCCGCTCGGATCGTCGCGCCGCTCGCGCGCGTCGCGCCCGAAGCAGAGCTGCGCGCGCAGGATCCGCCGCACCGACACGTCGAGCTCCCGCTCCTCGATCGCGCCGGTCGCGAGCGCGCGCCGGAGCCCTCGAAACTCGACGGCCGTCGGCATCTCGATGTCGAGCCCGGCTCGCACCGACTCGACGTCGCCGTGGGTCCCGAGCACCCAGTCCGACTCGACGAAGCCCGCGAAGCCCCACTCGCCCCGCAGGATGTCGGTTAGCAAGTGCGCGCTCTGATCGCAGAAGCGCCCGTTGACCTGGTTGTACGCGCTCATCACCGAGCCGACGCGCGCCTCCACCACCGCGCGGCGGAAGTGCGGGAGGTACACCTCGCGCAGCGAGCGCTCGTCGATCACCACGTCGACCTCGTGGCGGGTGTCCTCGATGCTGTTGACCGCGTAGTGCTTGACGCTCGCGATCACGCCCTCGGATTGCACGCCCTCGATGAACGCGACGCCCAGCTCGCCGAGGTGGTGGACGTCCTCGCCGTAGGTCTCCTGCGCGCGGCCCCAGCGCGGGTGCCGCAGGATGTTGATCGTCGGCGCGAGCAGCACGTCGGCGCCGGCCGAGCGCAGCTCGCGCGCCATCGCCGCGCCCACCCGCCGCTCGAGCGCCGGATCCCAGGTGGCCCCGCGCATCATCGCGACCGGGAACGCGGTGCCGGTCTTCCCGCTCACGCGGCTGAGCCCCCGCGGCCCGTCCAGCATGCGCAGGCCCGGGATGCCGAGCCGCTCGTTCTCCGACGCGAGCCACACGCCGTCGGCCGGGAGCCCGGCGCCATGCATCAGCGCGATCTTCTCGTCGGGCGTCAGCCGGGCGAGCAGCTCCGTGATCCGCGCCTCGATCGCCTCGCCGTCGCCCTGGCAGTAGGCGATCGTCTCGGCGGTCGGCGTGAACGGCTCGGGGACGTACCGCCGCCCGCCGTCGGCGCCCGCGTCGCTCGTCATCGCCGGGCCGTCGCAGCCGAGGAGCACCACCACCAACAAGCAAAGCCGCGTCATCGCGGGCGAGCGTACACCGGGGTCGGCAGGCTCCGCCTCCGATGGCCGGTCGGGTAGCCATCGGAAGCTCGGCCGGCCGCCTCTTCGCGGACGATCCGGGCTCGAGCCGCGCGGCACGAACCTTGTTGGAAGCGGCGCCCATGACCCGCCTCGCCCGCCTCTCCGCCATCCTGCTCGCGCTCTCCACCGGCTGCGCCGTCGAGCCCGCGCCCCTCGAGCCCGAGGGCGAGGAGCTCGTCGACGACGCGGTCGCGGTGGCCGACGGCAAGGCCGC
>JAEZBP010000410.1 GCA_023427125.1 Pseudomonadota bacterium
CCTTTAGCGGTTGCTTTATAACGATAACGCTTGTTATAAAGCAGTTGCGATGCGTCCTCCCAAGGCTCCGCCCCCGCTCGAGCCGCTCGAGGCCGTCGAGCGCGGCGCCGCCACCCTGCCGGACGGACGCTACCTGCACTGGGATGAGCTGCGACACCGCTCGCCGCCCGAGGGCGTCGCCACCGTCGAAGCGTGGTGGTCGGCGACGCGGCTCGCGCGGAGGTTCGCCGCGGTGCCGGTGGCGCCGATGTCGGCCGCGCTCGGCCGGCCGTTCTCGTTCGTGGAGACCGCGACGATTCGCGAGGCGCTCCACCGCTTCGATCGGGAGAACGTCTCCAGGGTGCTCGCCGGCGCGCTCGGCGACGCGGACGCCGTCACCGAGTACCGCGTTCGGGCGCTGATCGAGGAGGCCATCAGCTCGAGCGCCATCGAGGGGGCGCGCCCAACGACGCGAGACCTCGCGCGCACCATGGTGCGCGAGGGGCGCACGCCCGCGACCAAAGACGAGCGCATGATCGTCAACAACTGGCGGGCCATGCAGCGCATCGTCGAGCTGCGCGAGGAGGAGCGCCCGCTCCTCCTGACCGACCTGCTCGAGCTCCACCGCGTCCTCGGCGAGGACGCGCTCGACGTGTCCGACGGCGCGGGCGAGCTCCGCGGGCCCGAGCACGACGTGCACGTCGCCGACGGCGAGGGCGTCGTCTGGCACGTCCCGCCGCCGGCCATCGATCCTGGCGGGCGTCTCCCGCCTCTGCGCGACCGGGTGCAGACCCTCCTGGACTTCGCCAACGCCGAGGCGAACGAGGGCGCCGCGTTCATCCACCCGGTCCTTCGCGCGATCATCTGCCACTTCTGGCTCGGCTACGAGCACCCCTTCCGCGATGGAAACGGCCGCATCGCGCGGGCTCTCTTCTACTGGGTCATGCTCTCCAACGGCTACGAGATGGCCGAATTCCTCTCCATCTCCGGCCCCATCGATCGCAAGCCGTCGGCCTACTATCGAGCGTTCGCGTACGTCGAGACCGACGACGGCGATCTCACCTACTTCATCCTCCACCAGCTCGCCGTGCTCGAGGAGGCGCTGCGCGATCTGCTCGATCACCTGAAGCGGCGCGCGAAGCACCAGGGCGAGCTGGCGCGCGCGATCGCCGGCTTCGACGAGCTCAATCACCGCCAGCGCGCGCTGATGCAGGAGGCGGCGCGCCACCCGCTCAAGACCTACACGATCGAGGGCCACGCGACGGCCAACCGCGTGCACTACCTGACCGCGCGGAGCGACCTCAAGAAGCTCGTCGAGCTCGGCTACCTGAATGAAGAGCGAGCCGGCAAAGGCAAGCGCTTCGCTCCATCGAAGCGCCTCGCTCGGCTCGTGAAGGACGGCCGCGCAGACTGACCACGGCGCCGTGGGGGTCTCACTGCGGCGCTGACCCTTCACGCGCAGGATGCAGCCCTTCCCCAGCGTGGAGCTGGGGTGTCCTGACCTCAGATCCAGGCCCTCGAGCGCGATGAGGGCCGACTTGCGCCTCGCGGCGATCGCGACAAGAGGCGGGCCGTCGTGTCGGACGCGCTCATCACCGCTCTGATCCTCGCCGCGACGATCGCGCTCTTCATCAGCGATCGGCTGCGGCTCGACGTGGTGGCGATGATGTCGCTGCTCGCGCTCGCGTGCTCGGGGGTGGTGTCGCTCCCCGAGGCGCTCGCCGGCTTCTCGAGCCCGGCGATGCTGATGATCGCCGGGCTCTTCGTGGTGGGCGCCGCGCTCTCGGGGACCGGCGTCGCCGACTGGCTCGGCGAGCGGCTCGAGGCGGGCGCAGGGGAGGGCGAGGCGCGGGTCACGATCGCGGTGATGGTGGTGGCGGCGCTGCTCTCGGCGTTCATGAGCTCGACCGGGACGGTCGCGATCCTCTTGCCGGTGGTCGGGACGATCGCGCAGCGGCGCGGGATCGCGCCGGCGCGGCTCTTTCTGCCGCTCGCGTTCGCCGCGCACCTCGGCAGCAATCTCACGCTGATCAGCACGCCGCCGAACATGCTGGTGAGCGACGCGCTGCGTGAGGCCGGGCACGAGCCGTTCCGCTTCTTCTCGTTCTTCGGGCCGGGGATCGTCGTGATGATCGCCGGCGTCGCGTACATGGCGTGGATCGGCCGGCGCGCGCTGCCGGCGAGCGGCGACCGCGCCGGGGCCCACGCGCCGCTCGCGGTGGTGGATCTCGCAACCGAGTACGGGCTGACCGCCGAGCTCAAGGGGCTGCGGATCGAGCGAGGCTCGCCGCTCGTCGGTCAGAGCCTCGCGCAGGCGAACATCCGCGCGCGCTTCGAGGTGACGATCCTCGGGATCGAGCGGCGCCGCAACGGGCACGTGGAGAGCTGCCGGGTGGTGCCGGGGCAGATCTTCGCAGCCGGCGACGAGCTCTTGGCGCTCGGGGGCGAGGAGGCGGTGGCGCGCGCCGCCGAGGAGCTCGGGCTCGCGTCGATCGAGCACGCCGCGGGCTTCCCGCTCGCGCGCGACGAGTCGCTCGCCGAGGTGGTGATCCCCCGCCGGTCCAAGCTCGCGGGCCGCACGCTCCGCGAGGTCAAGGTGCGCGACAAGTATCGGGTGACGGCGCTCGGGCTGCGCCGCACCGACGGAACCATCGTCTCGGACGCGCTCGCGCTGCGCGACATCAAGCTGCGCCCGAGCGACACGCTCCTCGTGAAGGGGCGGCTCAAGTACCTGCACGGCCTGCGCAGCGAGCGCGCCGATCTGGTCCTCGTGGCCGAGCCCGACTGTGAGCCGGGGGTGCTGATCGATCGGCGCGGCGCGATCCTCGCGGTGTCGATCACCTTCGCGATGCTGATCGTGATGGCGCTCGGCCTCCTGCCGAACGTGCTGGCGGTGCTCCTCGCCGCCCTCGTGATGGTGCTCGCCGGCTGCGTTCGCCCGGCCGCGATCTACTCGAGCGTGAGCTGGGAGAGCCTGGTGCTGATCGCGTGCATGATCCCGCTGGCCGCCGCGCTCGAGACGACGGGCGCGATGGGCTGGCTGGTCGGGCAGGTGGAGCCGTACCTCGTCGGGATGAGCCCGACGCTGGTGCTCGCGCTCCTGGTCACGCTGACGTCGATGATGGGGATGGTGCTCTCGAACACCGCGACCGCCGTGCTGCTCGCGCCCCTCGCGCTGCGGCTCGCGAGCGCCGCGTCGCTCGCGCCCGAGCCGCTCCTGATGGGCGTGGCCTTCGCCGCCTCCGCCGCGTTCGCGACGCCGATCGCCTCGCCGGTCAACGTGCTGGTGATGGGCCCGGGCGGCTACCGCTTCGTTGACTACGTGCGGGTGGGCCTCCCGCTCCAGCTCCTGGTGTTGGCGCTCACGGTGCTGGTGGTGCCGCTCTTCTGGCCCTTCGGCTGACGTGCAGCTCAGCCCTCGAACCGCGCCGCGAGCTCGAAGCGCGAGCTGACGCCGAGCTTCTCGTAGATGCGCCTCAGCTGGTTCGCGATCGTCTTGACGGAGGCGCCGCGCCGCTCGGCGATGTCGCGGTTCGAGAGCCCCTCGAGGACGAGCTCGGCCACCTCGCGCTCGGCTTCCGTCAGGCCTCTCGGCGCGACCGGCGCGGGCACGTCGAACACGACGAGCTCGACCTCGTCGATGCGGAGCTTGGTCGCCCTCGTCGTCCGCGCCTCTGCGGACACCTCGGGTTGCGAGCGCCTGTCGTCCGGCATGGCCTCCCGCCTCGAGGATACCGATCGCGGGTGGCGCGGCCAATGGCCGACCCCTGGCTGCGATCGCTCAAGCACCGAGCGCGCGCGCGACGCGGATGAGCTCGATGCGCGAGCGGGCGCCCAGCTTGCGCATCGCGTTGCTGAGGTGGCCGGCGACGGTCGACTCGCTCACGCCGAGGCTGTAGGCGATGATCCCGTTCGGCTCGCCGGCGACGACCTGCGCCGTGACCTGGGCCTCGACCCCGTGAGCTGTCGTGCGTCGACGCCATCGGGCGGGTTCGCCATCGCGACGTAGTAGCGCCGGCCGTCGGTGTCGTAGCGATCGATGAGTGACCAGCGCCCCTCGACGAGGCCCTGCCAGAGCTCGAGCGCCTCGACCTCCTCCCGCCGGACGGCGTCGGTGCGCGCGCGATCGACGCGCCGGACCGCTTCGCGGAGCCGAGCGCGAACGTCGCCGTAGGTCGCGCGGCCCGCCGCGTGCGCGAGGCGACCGTCGGCTTCGAAGACGGCCTCCGAGTGATCGTCGAGCGGCGCCGTCGCCAGCGCGCGCCGCATGCGCAGGCCCGCCGCCACGTGCACGGCCGCGCGCCGGTGGATGTGCCGCACGCGATGGCCGAGCTTCGGCTTGCCGTCCACGATGCCGGCCAGCAGCACGCCGGTGCCGTTGCGGTCGTAGCTGTAGCAAAAGAGGAGATCGTCGCCGCCGCGGAGCCTCAGGTACTCCTGCAGGCCGCCGACGATCTCGAGCGTGCCGTCGTCCCACGACCGCAGGGCTTGCACGCGCTCCCAGTGCTCGCTGAACAACGCGCACTGCGTGCCGGTCGGGAAGATCGCCTCCGCGAACGCCGGGTCCATGTTCGTGTGCATCGGCCCGAAGACCGTCATCGCGTCCTCGACCTCGGTGAGGACCGCGTGGTGGAAGGTGGGCGGCCCATCCTGGGTCCTCGTGATGACGTGCCCGCCCCAGCCGACGACGTTGGGGAAGCGGCTCGCGAACCCTCCCGTCAGCTGCGCCAGCCACTCCTGACCGTCGATGTCGGTCGCGTAGGCGCCTTCAACGATGTCGAGAATCCCGGTGGCCATCGAGGCGAATAGTCGCAGCGCGGGTGAGGGTGTCAACGAATCCGCCTAACGGCCGCCAGCCTGGGGGCGGTGCCATGCGGACGACGTGCGCGCGGGCGAGCAGGTGACGTGCTCGGGCAGGGGCCAACGGCGGCGCGGCCGACGAATTGCCCATGCGGGTCCGCCGAATTGCCCATGGACCACCCTCGGTCCCACCCGCAGACCGGACGCGGGTCACCTGGGACCATGAAGGGACGGAGACACATGAAGATGATGGTGATGTGGGCAATGGGAGCTTCGGTGCTGCTCGGGCTGGCAGGCTGCGTCGGAGAGGACAGCGTGGGGAGCACCTCGAGCGCGCTCCTCCTCGACGTCGACGTGGCCCTGACCCAAGCCGACGGCGGGGAGGATGACGGCACGATCCTCTGGGAGATCCTCAACGCCGGCCTCGCCGACGGCGGGGAGGATGACGGCACGATCCTCTGGGAGATCCTCAACGTCGCCGGCGCGACGGTCTGGGAGATCCTCGAGACGACGGATCCGACCGGCGCGAACCGCTGGGCGATCCTCGACCCGGCGACCGGCCGAGAGCGCTGCGCCGTCGCCGACGGCCTGCTGACCGACACGCTCAGCGCGGGCAAGGTCTTTCAGGCCGTGTCGGGGGACGTGTACGCGGTCGGCGCGACCACGCCCGCGTACGTCTTCGACGGAGACGAGGTGCGGCGCGGGGACGGGACGCTGCTCCTCACGACGGATCCGGCGCAGGAGGGAGCGAGCGATGGGCGAAAGCTCATCATCGCGGCGCTCGTCGCCGGACACTGCGGCAGCGCCGGCATGCCCTGATCGAGACCAGAGCCTCCTGGCGCGTCGGGCCGTCGATGCGGTCCGGCGCGTCTTCGATCTGGGCTCGTCCTCGATCTGGCTCGCGCTGCGCTGTGCTCCTGTGGGGAGACCTCGGCGCTGTTGGCCCCTGCCCGGCCATGCTATTCAGGACTCGTGTCGCTCGCGAGGCTCGCGCTCCTCGGTCTCCTCTCCGCCGCCGCCGTGACGTTCGTCGCGCCGGCCGAGGCCGAGCCGGTGCACGAGGTATGCAGCGCCGAGTCGTGCGACGACGAGTGTCCGAGCGACTGCCCGCCCGGCTGCAACGACGCGTGCGTGTGCTGCCTGCGGGTCCGCGCCGACACGGCCGGGGGCCCGGTGGACATCCCGCCGTCGCTCGCGCGGAGCGTGGACTACGCGCGGGTCGCGGAGATGAGCCCCGCCTCGGCGGAGCCCGACGAGCGAGATCCGGTCCCACGGCGCGTGTAGCCAGAACACGCCGAGGATCACTGCGAGCACGACGCGCCTCGGGCGCGAGGTCGCGCGCTCGCTCGACGTTCGCTGCGCGGCCGCGCCGCTCGAGCGTCTCTCTCGTCATCGTCTCGCTCCGTCTCGCCGAGAAGGGGTCCGCATGTCCCGTGGTGGAAGCTCCGCGCGCTTCACGTGCGCGCTCGTCCTGTCGCTGCTCGCCGCTCGAGAGGCTCGCGCCCTCACGTTCGAGGAGGCCGTGGCCCTCGCGCGCGACCGCGGCGTGGCGGTGCTGCGCGCGCAGGCCGAGCTGGCC
>JAEZBP010000499.1 GCA_023427125.1 Pseudomonadota bacterium
AGGCAAGTACGAGGCCGGCAAGGTCTACGTGCTCCCGAAGGAGCTCGACGAGAAGGTCGCGCGCCTCCACCTCGGCAAGCTCGGCGTGAAGCTGACGACGCTCACGAAGAAGCAGGCTGAGTACCTCGGTCTGAGCGCCGAGGGCCCCTTCAAGCCCGACTGGTACCGCTACTGAGTTTGCTTTGCGCGGGCCGACCTACGCGGCACCGACCAGCGGGCGCTTCCCATCCCCGGTGTCCAGTCAGCGGAACCGCTCCGCCCGGCACCCCCAGGGAGGATTGATTCACGGTCTCTGTCTGTCTGAGATCACCCGACCCGCACGACGAGGGCGGTGATGTTGTCGGTGCCTCCGGCGTCGTAGGCGGCGCTCACGAGCCCCTCGCAGGCCTGCGCGGCGTCGTCGATGGCGAGCATCGCGGCGATCGTCGCCTCGTCGAGCGGCTCGCTCAACCCGTCGCTCGACAGGAGCAGCACGTCGCCCGGCGCGAGCGCCTCGACCCGCAGCTCGGGCTCGGCGTCCTCGGCGAAGCCGATCGCGCGGGTGATGACGTGGGCGATCCCCTCCGGCCGCTCGACCACCCCCATCGCCTCGAGCTGCGCCAGGAGCGAGTGATCGCGCGTGAGCTGCTCGAGCCGTCCCGCGCGGAGCCGGTAGATGCGGCTGTCGCCCACGTGCGCGAGCACCGCGCGCGCGCCGTCGATCGCCAGCGCGACCACCGTCGACCCCATCTTCGCGAGCCGGCCGCGCCGCCGCCGCGCCACCTCCAGGTGCGCGAGGCGGATCGCGCACGAGAGCTGGTTCTCGACGAGGCTGCGCCCGTGGTCGATCCCGAAGGGCCACGTCCGCTCGCCGTCGCTCTCCTCGAGCACGAAGAAGTCGTGCACCGTGTGCACCACCAGCCGGCTCGCGACCTCGCCGCCCTCGTAGCCGCCCATCCCGTCGGCGACGACGAAGAGCCGGCGATCGAGATCGACCACGTGGGCGTCCTCGTTGTTCGCGCGCCGCCCGCGGTGCGTGCGCGCCGCCGCGTCGACCCGCACCCGCGCACCCCGAGGCTCTCGCTCCGTTCGCATGATGGCACCTCGCTTTCGTGAGGCCCTCATTGCGCGCCGCGTGCCGCCGCGATCGCCCGACGAGCGCACGCTCGAGCGGGGCGCCCACACCCCGGAAGGCGCGCCAGGCCCTCGCGAGCCGGGGTGCGCGCGCCTCACCCTCCTCGGCGATCGGCTGCGCGCCCTCCACGTTCGACGCGGGGCGTGTCTCACTCGCGATCCTGCGCGATCAGCGCGCGCAGGGGCTCGAGCGCCAGCTCCCCCGCGTGCCAACGTCGCGTGCGACAGCCTCACCGCCCAGGTCGGATGTGCTATCCGCAGTTGGCTGCATGGGTACGGAGGTCGCGTTCGACGTTCGTGTGAGCCGCACGGCGACGCCCGAGGACGTCGGACGCGAGCGAGCGCTCGCGATCCCAGCGCCGCGACGACCATGGGGGGCGGTCGCCGTCGTGGTCGTCGGCCTCGCGCTCATGAGCTCGGCGTACACGTTCGCGGTCGGACTGGCCGTGGTCCTGCTGGTTCTGCTGGGCCTCACGATGCCCCACCTATCGAGGTGGACGATGTCTCGGGACCGGACGTCGAACGAGCACCTGCAGGGCGAGCAGCTCCACGCGATCGACTCGGGCTTCATCCGCTTCGAGAGCGAGCGACTCCGCGCACGCTGCCCATGGAGCAATCTCTCTCGGTGGTCGCTGCAGGACGGCAGGCTCTATCTCTTCTGCCGAGCGATGCCAGCGGTCGTGATCCCGCAAGACGCGCTCGTCCAAGCGGGGTGCCTGCAGGCCGTGCTCGCGCTCGCGGAGCGGTGGGCCGGTCAGCACGCGCCGCGACGCTTTTGAGGCGGTGAGGGTGTGACCTTCGAAGCACGCGGAACGAGATACGTGACCGCCGAAGAGCTGGCGCGGCAACGGGAGCTTCGCGGCGCGCGGACGTGGCGGAGCGCGCTCGGGCTCGCGGGCGTCGCGCTCGTCGCGACCGCGCTGATGGCCGCGTCGCGCTACACGTTCTCGCTCGGGCTCTTGATCGTGTTGATCGTCGCGCTCGTGCTGGCGATGCCGTCGATTGTTCGGCGAGATGGGCGCCGCAGGAGCCGCTGGGTGCACCTCGTCGGCGCGCAGGAGCACGGAGTGAGCAGCGAGGAGATCTGGCTCCGCACTGCGCAGGTCGAGCTGCGCTCCAGCTGGGCCAACCTCGCGACGTGGACGCACGCCGACGGATGCGTACGCCTATCGTGCCACGGCATGCCGCCGGTCCTCCTGCCCGAGACCGCGCTCATCGAGGCGGGCTGTCTGGCGGAGGTCCTGCAGCTGGCAGGGCACTGGGGCCGGCGCCTCTGAGGTCAGCACGAAGGCTCGCTCACGAACGGGGATGTGAAAGCATGGGGTCACGGAGATGTTGTTCCTGGCCTCGGCTGCGAGAGCGCCAAAACCCTCGGAGGTCGAGGGCTACGACGCGGATGACAAGTCGGCCTTTGATGCGCGGTGGAGGAGACACTGCTGAGCGGCGGGCTTCGTCGTCGGCGAGCCGCTCACTCGCGATCCTGCGCGATCAGCGCGCGCAGGGGCTTGAGCGCCAGCTCGCCGTCCGGCATGCGCGACCAGAGGTGATCGCCGTCGCACATCAGGAGCGCCTCGCCCGCGTGCAGGCTCGTCGGGCGGATGTGCGGCTCGACGATCTCGATGCGCTCGTCGAGCACCCTGGCGAGCCCGCTCGCGCCCGCGCCGACGTAGAGGTCGCCTTCCCACTTCACGATGTTGCTCGCCACTTCGTGATCCTCGGTGGTCGCGCGCAGCAGCCAGCCGTGGATCGATCCCTCGAAGACCGCGTGCGCCGCGCTCGCGTACACCTCGTCGTCGCTCACGACCCACACCGATCCGATCTCGACGCGCGCCGGCGGATCCATCACGGTCCACCGCGATCCGTCCCAGCGGGCGATGAGCCCATCGTGGCCGACGCCGAAGAGCAGATCCGGCCGCACGCCGTGGACGTCGTGGAGCACGCCCGGCGCGGCGAGCTCCCGCCAGGACGCGCCGTCCCACAGCGCCACGAAGGGCCCCTTGGGCCCGACCCGCCGCCCCCACGCGAGCACGTAGTCGTCGTGCAGCCCGAAGACGCCGCTCACGAGCCCGTCCACCGGCGCCCGCGCCCACTCGTAGCTTCCGTCGGAGCGCGGTGTGCCGACGAAGAGGCCGCTCGCGTCCCCCCACGCGGCCTCGGCGGAGTACAGCGTCCCGCGGGGCGACACCCAGAGCCGCTTGAGCCACGCGCGACGCCGCCGATGGATGCGCACCTCGTCGCCGACCCACTGCCCGATGAAAGCGACGCACTTGTCCCAGTGCCAATCCAGGTACTTCCCCGAGCGCTCGGCCACGAAGAAGCAGTCGGCGGCCGTGCGGCCGATGGCCCAGTTGTATCGGTAGCCGTAGTTGTGGCTCGTCGTCATCAGGGCCTCAGCGGCTCGCAGGTTCCGTCACGCTGCCCGCCGCCCCCATCGAGCAGCCGCTGCTGCTCTCGAAGGCACCCAAGGCTAGCCTCGGCCTTGTTCGCGCGCTCCAGCTCGCGCGCGGCGCGGACCTCGGCACGCTGCGCGATGTCCCGTCGCGCACGGGCGCGCTCGACCGCCGCGGGATCGGGTGGGACCGCGCCCTGTGCGGCGGCGACCTCCGCCTCGCGTCGCGCGGTCTCGGCGGCGGCCGCCGCACGGGCGTCGGCGAGCGCCGTTTGGTTCTGACGCGCCTGCTTGAGGCTCTCGATCTCCTCTTTGACCCCGCTCGTGAACGCCTCCTGCTGGGCGCGATCCTTCCAGCTCTTGATGCACTCCCCTGCCGTCTCACCCTGAACGGCGCCTCCGGGCACGTTCTCGGGCTGCGTCGGTGCTTTGGCGCCGACCTGCGCGCGCGCTGCTGCGTGCTCCGCCCCGCCGACCGGCCGCCCGTCGACCCCCGAGCCACTCACCACGGGAGCGTCTCGTCCCGCGTGCGCCCGACGATGAGCGCGGTTGAGCCCGTCTTGGAAACGGCCGTCTCGATGAGCGTTCACCGCGGTATCGATGCGCTCGGCTTCGTCGGTCCTGCGCTGCTCGGCAGGGTAGCGGTTTGCGTCGGTGGCGGGCGCCGTCCCGGCCGCGATCGCCTCCGCGTTGCGTTCGTGCTGAAGCCCGCTCTGGAGGATCTCCTCGTCCGAGACGAGCGCCTCGACGGAACCGGCGCGGTTACGACTCCCTTCGGTCGGCATGCATGGCTGAGCGCCGTGAACGTAGCCGCTGGTCTGGTTGTGGCAGGGATTGCTCGGCTCTCCTCCCAGCTGGGAGTAGGACTGCCCGTGCACGAGGTGCCCCGCGGTGCACTCGCTGAGGAAGAGGTCTTCGCGGGACGGCTCGGGGACCTCGGTTCCGTGCTCGTCCACCCGCCGACCCGGCGGCGGAGGGGCGGGGGTTGCGGCGCGGAAGGCGTCGACGTTGTCTCTCGCGACGTCGAGCCGCTTCGAGACGTAGTCGTAGCTTCCGAACCAATCGGGGTTGATCTTGCATTCGATCAGGAGCTGCTGGCACTTCTTCGAGAAGAAGGCGCTGCCGCCTGACTTCAAGAAGGATACCGGCGTATGCGGAGCGGGCGTCGTCATGGAAGACCGACCTCCGCTCGGTCAGGACCAGCGCTCCGGGGCCTCGAAGCGGCGCATCCAGTCCGCGGTCGTGCGCTCCACGTGGAAGCCTCCCGGCAGCGAGACCGGCTCATTCGGCAGAAACGGCGACATGACCTGCGCGACCTCGGCGAGGGCGGAAGGATACTCCATCTGATTGAGGTCACCGAGCTCCGGCGCGGCGCCCGCGCGGAGGATCAGCGCCCGAGGAAGCGCGGACACGCCGACCCCCCGGCCCCATGCGCGCGCGCTCGCGGCGGCGGCCAAGCCGGGAAGCCGCGCCTGGAGAGGCAGGCCCACCGCCGTGAGCCACGCGACGCCCGGCAGCGCGACCGGAGCCATGCGGCGCATGGTCAGCGCCGCTGGGGGCTGCAAGCCCAGATAGCGGCGAAACCACGGATAGGCAGCGCGCAGGCCGACGCCCTGCAGCTCGGGGTGCAGGCTGACCTCGAAGCCGGTGAGGGCCGCGAAGATCGGATGCTCGCTCGCGACCATGGCGAGCACGTCTTCGAGCCGGCGTGCATCGAGGTGCGCGGGGAGGGTGATCGAGAACCCGGCCGGCCGCGCGCTTCGCGCGGGGTCGACCTCCCAATAGTGCAGGCTCGAGAGCGGCGCGGAGGGTCGATCCGTGACGCGAAAGGAGAAGAGGTGACGGGGCCGCCCGGCGAGCCACGCTCCCGCGCTGAGCTCGGCGCTCAGGTCCGAGGTCACGTCCGAGGACAATCGGCGCCACCCGCTGCGCGCGCTCGTCCAGAACCACCGAGGAGCATGGGGCTCGGTGTCCGGTGCCAGCGCCAGGAAGGCGCGCAGGAGCTGAGCCGGCCCCTGGCGCAACAGGAAGTCGACCGGCTCCGCGAGCGTGACCGTCAGCCCGAGCGCCACCGAGCAGACGATGGCCTCCGGATCCTCGCGAAGATGAAGCGGCTTGGGAATGAGCGCGTGAGTCAAGAGACAACTCGCCGGTGACGGCGTGACGAGCCGCACGGCACCGGGCGCGCCCTCTGCCGTGCGCTCATCCGTTCGTCGCTGTGTCAGGCGTCAGGCCGGCGTGACGGGGCCTGCGTTCGGATCGCCCGCCGGACCGCCCGTCGTGTCGTCGACCACGGCTTCCTGCCCGCTCCGACCGCGCGGCTGGCGCACCACGCTGATGAGCGAGGGCGGGTAGGTGGCGCTCACGTCTTCACTCCGAAAAAAAAGCAGGCCGCCCGCGTGGCAGTGCTCGGCGTAGGTCAGCGTGAGGTACGTGTAGGCCCGCTGGGCGCGACCGGCCCACTCCGCGGAGTCGCGCGTCTCGAAGCCGAGCGCGCGGAAGATCTCGCCGGCCAGCGCCCGCGCGTCGCGCACGTCGGTGTCGCGGTAGTGAACGGGGTCCTTCGCGATCGTCTCGGCGATCTCGGGCTCCTCGTAGAGGTCCGCGACCTGCTGCAGGTCGTTGGCGGTGTCCTGGTGGCCCTGGCCCGCGCGGATCGCCGCGATGTCGAGGCTGAAGCGGGCGTGATCGCCGAAGTAGTGCTCGAGGACCTTCAGCATGCGCCGCTTGACCTGAGCGGAGTCGTCGGCGATCGCCACCGGCACCGTGCCGCCTCCGTGGGCGGCGAAGCGCAGCTGCTGTTGGCGCGCGTACCACGTCGCGAGGGCGGCCTGCCCGTAGCGGCTCAGCGGGTCGGGCGCGATGATCGGCACATCTCCGATCTTCGCCTTCGCCAGCGCCTCGAACGCCCGCGCGCGTGACTCCGCGCGGTCTCGCTCGACGAGGCCGAACGCGTGCACCGCGGCGCGCTGCGCGTCGACGCGCGGTGTGATCAGTCGATCGTTCGGGAGAGCGTCGAGCGTCGGTTTGAGCGCCTCGTACGCCGCCTTGGCGTCCTGGACGTTGACGACGATCGAGCTGCCCGTGTCCTTCTTGGTGTTCCCCATGCGGAGAGTCTACGCGGAGAATGCGACGACGTGCCACGCCAATCGACAGGTCGCTGAGTCTTTTTTCTACCGCCACGAATGGGGATTTTTCCCCACCGCGACGCGCCGCCGTCCTCGTTCAGGGACGCACTCGGTCAGCGTTGTCCCCTTTCTACGGTGCCGTCACCGGGCGCCCGTTCGAGGGCGCCCAGCCCTGGGGGCGCTGCACCGTGGGTGCAATCTGCCGTGGAGACCACTAGCGTTAGTCGCTGGCCGCGCCAATCTGGCGCGAAGCGACTAGCGCTAGTGGCCGGGCCGCGACAAACCGGCGCGCTTTTACTAGCGTTAGTAACCGGAGCGCGACAAAGTGGCGCGAAGTTGCTAACGCTAGTGGCTTGGCCGCGACAACCAGGCGCACCTTTACTAGCGTTAGTAACCGCGGTGCGACAAAGTGGCGCGAAGTTACTAGCGCTAGTGGCCGGGCCGCGACGAGCCGGCGCAATTTCACTAGCGCTAGTAACTCCCGACCGCTCCGCGTGCTCCGGCGATTCCCGGTAGTCCGCGCGCGGGCGCAGCCCCCGCCCTCGGCTCACGTCATCCGAGGGCCGTGGATGCCGATCAGCTGCCCGCGGGATGCACTTCGACGCGCGCGCTCAGCTCCGCCTGGGCGCGGGGCGGGCCGGGGGCGAGCTGGCGGTGTCGCCGCTCGGGCTCGCGAGGGCGCGCTCGAGGCCGGTGAAGAGATCGAGCACGGCGGTGGCCTCGAAGACGCGGTAGCGGGCCTTGCCCGCGTTGCGCTGGGTGACGATGCCGGCCTCGGCGAGGCGATGGACGGCCGCGCCGGTGGCGTCTTCGAGCGGTCATGAGGCGCGCCGCGGACTCGACGGTGACGACCGGGACGCCCGGCAGCACCGAGAGGAGGCGCTCGATGGCGGAGCCCTTGCGGACGCCGCCGAGCGCCTCGCGCCACTCGGCGGAGAGCGCGTCGATGCGCGTCGCGTAGCGCTCGGCGTCGAGGCAGGCGCGGCGCACCGCGGAGGCGAAGGTCCTCAGCCACAGGTGCGCGGCGCGGGAGCGGGCGGCGCTCTTCGGCGGCGAGGTGTGCCGGAACGCGGTGAGGCCCGCGATGTAGTCGGCGGACCCGGGCGCGAGGACGAGGCTGACCGGCGGGACGAAGCGCGGGGCTGCGCCGCGTCGCCGGAGCACGACGTGGATCAGCGCGCGCCCGGTGCGGCCGTTGCCGTCGGCGAAGGCAGCGGAGCGACCGATGGACTCGTGCCTCCCATCGCCGTCGTCGGGTGCTGGCCATGCCGTCTCACCCGGAGCGCTAAGCAAAGGTTACGCGGAAACCTTAGCTTAGCGGACCCGCAAGCAAAGGTAGGGGGAGGCGGCTACTCGCGCCCGAGGCGCTTCTTGAGCGCGGCCAGCTCGCGGTCGATCTCCTTCTCGGCGCGCTTGGCCTCCTTGGCCTTCGCCTTCGCGCGCGCCTCGGCCTCGCGCGCCTGGGCTCTCGCCTGCGCTTCTCGCTCTTTCGCGCTCAGCGCGGGGGCCTCGGTGTCCTCGAGGTCCATCGCCTCGCCGCACGCGCTGCAGACGAAGACGCGATCGTCCGAGCTCCAGAGCTCGACGAAGTGGTACGCGGTGACCTTGCTCTCCCGCTCGTGCTCGACGAAGAGCGCGGTCTCTCCGCACTCCGGGCAGCGGCGCCGCTCGCTGCGCCCGTCCGGCACGCGCCGGTGCTTGGTCTTCTTGCCGAAGAGGAAGAACACCCGGCGAGGATAGTCGATCACGGCCTCCGTCGCGTGAGCCTCACTGCCTTTTCCTCTCCTCGTCTCCTGGCCTCCTCGTCTCCCACTTTCTCCTTCACCAGCAGCGGCTCACACCCTCACTCGGCGCACTCGGGGAGCTGCGCGTGGGAGGGGTGGTCGGCGTCGTCGAGCGAGGGGACGCCCTCGTCTTCGATGGTCGCGCCGTAGACGTCGGTGACGCGCAGCGCATAGGGGCCTTCGCCGAGGCCGGACTCGTCGAGGAAGTAGTTGTAGTCGACGCGCAAGAGCGGCCGGTAGCTCTCGCCCTCGCGCACCTCGACGCTCGCGACGCGGTTCCTGTGATTGCGGATCTGGATCGCGGTCCACCACGGGTTCGATCCGTCTTTGAAGTGGTAGACGAGCGGGCCCGCGACCGGGCAGGGCACCTCGGTCCAGGTGATGGGCACCCGACCGGCGCTCAGCTCCGCGATGCGCTCGAAGGCCTGCGGCGAGAGATCGAGGTCGCCGCTCGGGCACTCGGGGCAGCGATCGACGATGCGCACGGTGACCTCGCCGCGCGGGCCGACGACGTGGGCGCAGGTGCCGCACGCGGCCGAGCCGGCGTACTGCGGCGTGTTGATGGCGGCGACCATCAGATCGCCCGGCGAGGGCGGGAAGCCGCAGTTGCCCGAGCCGTCGGCGAAGTCGTAGTAGGTCGCTTCACCGCTCTCTTCGGTCGGCGCGTCGCACTGGATCGGCGGCAGGGTCGTCGTGACGCCGCCGTCGCAGCCGGCCGCGAGCCACACGAGGGCGAGGAGGATCCGCATGCCGCTACGATACTCCGCGCCAGCTCCCTTTCGGAGACCGTGACAGCGGGGCGGCGCACGCCGACAATGCCGCGCGCGATGGGCTTCTTCGATCGATGGCGGCGGCGCAAGCAGCGGCTCGAGAGGCTCGAGGCGCCGTGGGGGGATCGGCCCTCGATCTACGACGACGTGCGCGCGCACGTGCGGCCCGACGGGTCGCTGCCCGCCGAGTACGTGCTGCCGGACGAGCCCGAGCCGGACGGCTCGCGCATCCAGTGGGCGGCGGGTGCGCTCGACGGCGTCCTGTCGCACCACATGGGCGGGGGCGAGGCGGGCGAGGAGGCGCGCCGCGCGGCGGAGATCGTCACCCGCACGCTCGAGCTCGTGGCGGAGCCGAGCGACGCGCGGCTCGCGGCGCTCGCTGCGCTGCTCGAGGAGCCGCTGCTCGGGTGCGCCGACGCGATCGTGAAGGAGCTCGCGGCGCGCGGCGATCAGGACGCCGAGGGGCTCCACGCGCTCGGTCGCTTCCTCGCGACGCGCGCGGCGGACCGCGAGGCGGTGAAGCTCGGGCTCCTGCTGCTCGGGCTCGTCTCGGGGACGGACGACGGCGAGCTGCTCGCGACGCTCGGCGCTCACGACGAGCTGGCGCTCTTCGCGATCGTGGCGACGCTCAATCGTCCCGACTTCGGCGAGCGGGACCTCTGGACGATCGCGAAGCGGGCGCGCGGGTGGGGGCGCGTGCAGGCCGTCGAGCGGCTCGCCGGCACGACCGATCCCGAGATTCAGGCATGGCTGCTGCGCGAGGGCTTCCGCAACGAGGTGATGGACGAGTACCTCGCGTACACGTGCGCGGTCACGGGGCGGCTGCACGAGGCGCTCGCGGCCGACGTGGACGCCGCGCTCCTGGCCGGCGCGGCGGGCATCCTCGCCGCCCTCGCGCACGGCGGTCCGGCGGAGGATCTCCGCGACTACGAGCACGGCCCGCGCGTGAGCGAGCGCTTCCTCGCGCTGCTCGAGGCGCGCGCCGAGGTGAAGCTCGAGCTCTTGCCGGCGGTCGCGGCGCTGGGCTCGTTCGTCGATGAGGCGCACGACGGGGATGCGCTCGAGGGCTGGACGCCGGCCGTGCGGGCTCGCGTCCGCGAGGCGGCGCGGCGCATCCTCGGCG
>JAEZBP010000564.1 GCA_023427125.1 Pseudomonadota bacterium
GTCTCGGGCTGCACGGCCACGCTCGGCTCCGGATCGGGAGCCGGCGCGCTCGTCTCCTCGGGCGCCGGGTCGCCGGACATCACCGCATAGCTCACGCCCCCGATCGCCAGCGCGGCGCCGATCGCGAGCGCCGCGAGCGGCAGCCACGGCTTGCGCGTCGGGAGCTCGACCGGCGTCGTCTCCCGCGCGGGCTCGGCGCGAGGCGGGTCGGTCGTGCGGGCCAGCGGGGTCACGCGGACGGCGGTCCCCGAGGGCCGCTCCGGCGGCAGCGACGGGAACGGCGGAAGCGACGGGACCTCCGGCGCGGCGTCGAGCAGCGCCTGCTCGAGCTCGGCCATCGACGCGAAGCGAGCGTCGCGCTCCTTGGCGAGGGCGCGCATCAGCACCGCCTCGACCGCCTCGGTCACGTGCACGTTCGGGTTGCGCTCGCGCACCGAGGGCGGCGGCTCGTTGCCGTGCTTCCAGAGCAGCTCGAAGTAGTTGCGCCCCTCGAAGGGCGGCGCGCCCGCGATCATCTCGTAGAGGATCACGCCCATCGCGTACACGTCGACGCGCAGGTCCACGTCGGGCTCGCCGCGCGCCTGCTCGGGCGACATGTAGAGGGGCGTGCCGACGAGCTGGCCGGTCCGCGTCATGCGCACCTGCTCGGCGTCCGCGGTCTTGACCTTCGAGATCCCGAAGTCGAGCACCTTCACCAGCGTGCGGCCGGACTTCTCGGTGAGGAAGACGTTCTCCGGCTTGAGGTCGCGGTGGACGATGCCGTGCTCGTGCGCGGCGCCGAGCGCGCGGCAGATCTGGTAGGTGATCGGGAGCGCGCGGTGGAGCTCGATCGGCCCTCGCCCGATGTGCTCGGCGAGGTTCTCGCCCTTGAGGAGCTCCATCACGATGTAGACGGCGCCGTCCTCGGTGCGGTCGAAGTTGACGACGTCCACGATGTTCTCGTGGTCGATCCTCGCCGCCGCCATCGCCTCCTGGCGCAGCCGCTCGACCGCGTTGTCCTTGCCGCTCACGGCGTCCGCCAGGACCTTGATCGCGAAGCTCTTGCGCAGGTGCACGTGCTTGGCGAGGTAGACCGCGCCCATCCCGCCCTCGCCGATGCGCGCCTCGACGACGTACACGTTCGAGAGCGTGCGGCCGATCCAGGGGTCGGCCCCGGCGGTCTCGTCCTTCTCGGTGGGGAACGCTGGCTTCACGTGGGGCGTGTCCCGGACGTCGGCGGGGCCGAGCGCGGTGGCAGCGATGCCCTGCGCGGCCCGGGGCGCCGGGTCGTCCTCGTCGAGCGTCTTCTGGGAGCCGAGGGGCGTCGCCATGGTCGAGCGCCGCTCATGGTACGCGGTCTCGGTTCTTTCTGCAGCGTTTGGCGCGCATCGGTGCGAAGCGCGCTGCGCAGTCGGAGGCCGCTTGCGCCGGGATCAAGCGCCGTGAGGTTTGGGAGGCCCCGCGTTTGCCGGTCCGGCGCGGCGTGTGCTACCCCAGCCGCGCTCCATCGCATCGGGAGAGCTCCATGGGTCTGCTGGACTACACGCAAGAGTGCCTCGACGCCGCGGAGGGCGACCTCCCCAAGGATGAGCGCGGCAAGCGCCCCATCCGCCTCCAGGTGTTCAAGAACCAGTTCATCGAGAAGTGGTTCGCGCAGGCGCACCCCATCACGCCGGGGGTCTGGTTCGGCTGGATCGTGGTCTACGGTCTCTTCGTCGGCTTCACGACGATGCCGTGGTGGGAGGCCGCGCTCGCGTTCACGGGCGGCATGCTGCTCATCACCCTGGTCGAGTACTCGCTCCACCGCTGGGCGTTCCACTTCACGCCGAAGAACAAGGCGGAGCGCTTCCGCCTCTTCCTGCTGCACGGCTACCACCACGACTTCCCGAACGACCCGATGCGGCTCGTGCTCCCGCCGATCAGCATCTGGCCGGTCGCCGCGGTGATCGGCACGATCTACTACTTCGTGTTCGGCTCGTACTTCTGGACGGTCTTCGGCGGCAGCGCGCTCGCGTACATCGCGTACGACTGGGTCCACTACTACACGCACCACTTCAACCCGAAGTGGGGGCCGGCCAAGTGGATCAAGAAGTACCACATGCTCCACCACTTCGACTCGCCCAACCACCGCTACGGCATCACCTCGCCGCTCTGGGACCTCGTCTTCGGCACCTACCTGCCGCTCGACAAGATGTGGCGGAAGATCGAGAAAGACCGCGCGAAGGCTTGAGCGCCGGGCCCCCGCGCGTTCGCCCCCGCGTTCGGGCGGCAGCTCTCGACGCGGTCTACGCTAGTACCCGCGGCCCGAAGTTCGATCCGGGTTGGCCGGCGTGAATACACGGCGGTGTGACTCGATCCGATCCGCGTGCCGCCCGGGCCCCGAGCGAAGCGCGTCAGCATGCCGCGCGCGGTCTACCGCGAGCTGAAGCTGCTCGCGCGCCGACAGCGAGTCGCCTTCGTGCTCGTGCAGAGAGCACGGATGATCCTCCTGGCGCGCCGAGGCGTCGGGACGCTGGAGATCGCT
>JAEZBP010000667.1 GCA_023427125.1 Pseudomonadota bacterium
TCTCGAGGCCGGCCGGCCGGCGATCTTGCCGACATTCGTGGAGAAGGTTCGAGTCGGAGCCGCCAGCGCGACGCCGGCCGAGTGAGGAGCCAAGAACGATGTCGGAACGTGAGCACCTGACCGTCGGGATCGATCCCGGCTCGAGCGCCGTCAAGGTCGCGATCATGCGCAGCCGCGCGGGCAGCGACGCCGCTCTGATCGCAGAGAGCGTGCAGCGCATCCGACGTCGCAACGTGGCCGACGTGGTGAGCGCGAGCTTCGAGGAGGCCTGCGCGGCGGCCGGCGTCGGGCCCGAGGACTTCGACTACATCGCGTCCACCGGCGACGGCGACGCCGTCGGCTTCCGCACCGGCCACTTCTACAGCATGACGACCCACGCACGCGGCGCGCTCTTCTTCGATCCGAGCGCGCGCGCGGCCCTCGACATCGGAGGGCTGCACGCCCGCGGGCTCCGGATGAACGAGGACGGACGCGTGCTCGCGCACCGCATGACGAGCCAGTGCGCCAGCGGCAGCGGGCAGTTCCTCGAGAACATCGCGCGCTACCTCGGGGTCCCGCTCGACGACGTCGGCGGGCTCAGCCGAGAGAGCCGGAGCCCCGAGAAGGTCTCGAGCATCTGCGCGGTGCTGGCCGAGACCGACGTCATCAACATGGTCGCCCGCGGCATCGGCACGTCGGACATCTTGAAGGGCATCCACCTGAGCATCGGCGGCCGGCTCGTGCAGCTCCTGCGCGCGGTCGGCGCCGAGGGCAACGTGGTCGTGACCGGAGGGCTCTCGAAGGACGTGGGCATGATCGCGGCCATCGAGCAGCTCTTCGCCGAAGAGAAGACCAAGAAGCACCGGAAGCCGCACGGCGAGGTGACGATCAAGACCTTCTCGGACGCCATCCTGGCCGGCGCGATCGGTGCGGCGTTGCTCGGCGCGTTCCGCTACGAGCAGCTCGAGAGGAGGGGCCGCGCGCCGGCTGCGCTCGCCCAGCCATCCGCTTGAGAAGGGGAGGGATCGACGCGCGAGCACACCTGCGGCCGCGTCGCGCGTGCTTACTCCGGGCAGGCGGCGCTCGCGATGCGCTCGGAGAGCGCGTTCACGAAGGTCAGCTCGCTGAGGCCGCACACCGAGCCGAGCACGCTCTGGGTCGGGAGCTCACGCGCGAGGTCGACCATGCGCTGCGGAAAGTCGGCGGCGCCGAAGCAGCTCGGGATGTCGCCGCGGGGGTCGGTGACCACGACCTCGGCGGCGATCCCGACGATCATGCCGACGACGATGCGCTCGGGGTGAGCGGGGCGCAGCCAGCGCAGGGCGGAGGCATAGCGCTCGATCGAGTGGAGCTGCCCGGGCCGCGCCAGGCGGCAGCCCTGGATCGGCAGCGCGGCGTCGCGGCCCGCCCAGCGCGGGCCTGCGTCCTGGCGCTCGAAGATGTTGGTGTCGACGACCGAGCAGTCGTCTTCGTCGCCGACGAAGAGCACGACGAGGACGCTGTCATCACGTAGGAAGCCGGCGTTCGTGGTGTCGCCGCGCGGCTCGCCCGCGATGTACGTGAAGGGCGCGTCGTGCGGGAGCAGCGCCTTGGCCATCGCCTCGAGGGGCTGCTCGACCGTGCAGCCGTAGCGCGGTCCGAACGCGATGCAGTTGGTGTCGAGCGCGAAGCGATCGGGATCGTGCTCGCCCTCGGTGTAGGTCAGGAAGCGCGGATAGTCGCTCCGGCATCCGTCGATGTCGGTGGCCGGGCGGTGGACGAGGCGGCCGTCAGGGGTGTCGTCGCAGAAGTCGGTGCCGTGCACCGAGGTGGAGACCACACCGAAGTGGAGATCGGTCACGCGTGGCCAGTCCTCCCAGCCGTCCCGATCGCGATCCTGCGGGCGCACGAGGCCGTGGGCGAGGCGCCGCAGCCGATCGCGCAGCTGCGCGTCCCGCGGTCGGATCGAGCCCGAGTCGTCGAGCACCAGCAGCAGATCGACGCCCTGCGGATCTTCGCACGGCATCGGGAGCGGAGTGCCCGCGTCGCGCGGCAGCGGTCGAGGCTGGGCGTCTCGTGCCGTCGCGAGGAAGGCGTCGGGGCCGGAGTCGGCGCCGCCGTCGCGCAACGCCCCGGCGTCGGAGCGGCGCGCTTCGCCCGAAGCCGCACGTGGGTGGGAGAGGTAGCATCCCGAGCCGAGCAGGACCGCGAGGGCAGAGGTCGCCGCCCACCGACCGATCGCTCCGGCTCGACCACCGTCCGTCATTCTCCGCCCGGACAATCAATCATCATTCCAACGCGCGCGCCAACCCTTTGGCCGCGTGATACGCCGCGCGAGCGCACGCTCCGTTGGCGATGGCACTCGACGGCACAGCCGAGTGGGTCAGCGGGTGCTCTGGATGAAGCGGCGATGGGAGCGCGCGTCCCAGGCGCTCCGCTCGGCGCGCATCGCGAAGAGGGGGACGTCGGCGAGCTCGAGGCGCTCCTCGCCCCTCGGTATGCGGATCGGCCGGGCGCCCTTCTCGGGGGTCTCGATGCGCGAGTCGCCGAAGACGGCGAAGTTGCAGAACACGGTGCACGCGTAGAGCGCGCGGCGCGCCTCGAAGTGCGCCGCCTGAAAGTCCTCGGTCACCGGGCTGAACGCCGGGTTGAGGACGAGGTCGACGGGCGGATCGCTGTTCTTCAGCAGCACGCGCAGCTCGAGATCGAGGAAGTCGCGGCAGATGGCGATCGCGATGCGCCCGAGCGAGGTGCTGCCGACGACGTAGAGCGGCGTCGGGGTGGTCTCGATCGGCTCCTCGATCCACTGGCCGCCCGATCGAAGGAGCGCCGGGATGTGCTTGCGCTGCTGCCAGAGGAGCCCCTCGGGGCCGAGCACGGTGCAGACGTTCGTGCGCGTGGTCTCGTCATGGTAGCCGCCGAGCACCAAGAGGACGCGATGCTCGGCCGCGAGCTCGTGGGCGCGGCGCTCGAGCCGCGCGTGGTTGAGGTCGACGCTCATCTCCGGGAAGACGACGAGCTCGGCGCCGCCCTCCGTGGCCTCTTCGACGAAGCGGCTGAGCTTGTCGGCGACCGCCTCGACGCGCGCGTCGGGCAGCCGATACGCGCCGCTCGGGCCGGGCGAGGGCATGTCGGCGAGCTCGCCGAGCTGCGCGAGGGCGATCCGACACGCCGGCCGCTCCGGCGCGACTCCAACCCGGTAGTGCACCAAGCGATGGGTCGGCCGGGCCGGCGCCTCCTTCGACGGCGGCCGCCTCGGGCGGGCGCGGGGCCGCGCGGGCGGCCCCGCC
>JAEZBP010000733.1 GCA_023427125.1 Pseudomonadota bacterium
GCAGGACGACGAGGATCACGCCGACGAGGATCACGCCGACGATCACGACGACTCCGACGATGAGGAGCAGGGCGACGGCGATCGAGACGAGGACGACGAAGAAGAAGAGCTCGACGAGGACGACGACGGGGTCGACGTCGAGGTCGAGATCGGCGAGGGGGACGACGACGAGGACTACGACGAGGACTACGACGATCTCGAGGACTTGGAGCCGCCGCGCTTCGCGCCGCCCGAGCGCAAGGCCGGGACCTACAAGCTGCGCGGGGGCCCGATCGACGTGGTGCGCATGTCGGAGGGGCGCGATCGGGCGCGGCGTGATCCGCGCCGCGAGGAGGGCGACGACGGCATCGCCGAGGAAGAGATCGTCCGGCTGCGCGCCTCGCTGCGGCCGCCGCCGCGCGGGCTCGACGCCGAGACCCGCTCGGTCATCGTCGACATGGGCGAGCAGGTGTCCGCGCAGGTCGAGGATCTGCTCCGAGCGAGCAGCCCCGCCACGCGCGACGCGCTGATCCACGGCTTGCTCTACATGGGCGAGGCCGCGCTGCCCGCGCTCGTGCAGGCGTTCCCGGGCAAGCTCGAGGTGGATCGCGAGACGCGCCCGGTGCCGGCGGGGCGCGACGTCTCGGTCGTCGCGCGCGCCCTGATCGCGTTCGGCGAGCGCGCGGTGCCGTACGTCGCGGGGCTCCTCAGCTCCGGCCACTCCGACGTCCGCTACTACGCCGCGCTCGTCGCGAGCGAGCTCGTCCACCCGGATCTGATGGAGGCGGTCGCCGCGCGGATCCACGATCCCGATCCCGACGTCCGCCGCTTGGCGTGCGCGCTCCTCCCGCGCTTGGCCGGCTACCGCGGCTTCGACGAGATCCGCGCGACCACCCGCCGGACGGCGCGCCTGCGCGGAAAGGATCCCTCGCGCCGCTGGCAGGCGCTCGACGCGCTGGTCGCGCTGCGCGACGTCGAGATCGTCGAGAAGACGATCGAGCTCCTCAAGGAGGACGACGCCGAGCTCGTCGATCACGCTCACCGCGCGCTCGTCATCCTCAGTTGCGACGATCACGGCCGCTCGCACCGGCGCTGGCGGAGCTGGTTCGAGAAGCGAGGCGCGCAGCACCGCATCGAGTGGCTGATCGAGGGCCTCCTCCACGGCGAGGAGACCATCCGCACGCTCGCCGGCACCGAGCTCGAGCGGCTCACGCAAGAGCGCTTCGGCTTCGACCCCGCCGCGCCGAAGCGCGAGCGCGAGCGCGCCCACCGCGCCTACCGCCGCTGGTGGGCGGCCGAGGGCGCCAAGCGCTTCGCCTGACCCGTCCCGACTCGATCCTCAGGCGAACCACGAGATGTCGATCAGCGTCTCGGGATCGTCGAGCGCGCGCGCGCTCAGCAGGTTGACCTCGACGACGTCGGCGCCGAAGCGCTCGAGGCTGCGCGCGATGAACCCGAGCGTCGACACCGCCAGCGTCAGCGACGGCTCGTCCTGCTCCATGATCTCGAGCCGCCCGTAGCCGCGGCCGACCCGGCGAACCTCGCACTGCACCCCGCGCACCAGCTGCCCCAGGATGCTGGGCATCTCCGAGACCAAGAGCTCCGCGGGCGGCGCCGGCGGGCGCAGCTGCTCCATCAGATCGAACGCCCCCTCGGCGGCGGCGCGCCCCGCCTCGAGCACGAGGTGCATGTCGTCTTGGCCGAGGCGCGCGTCGATGTGCTCGACCAGCGAGCGCACCGCGCGCAGGCTCACCCAGCTGTCCTGATCGATCCCCTCGACGAAGGGACGCCGCGCGTCGGGCGGCATCGACTCGAGCACGACCTTCAGCGCGCGCTCGCCGAACTGCCGCGCCACGAAGCGCAGGACCGCCAGCACGACCCGCCCGCTGTAGTAGCCGTGCGCCGGCCCCGAGGGCGGCTCCGCCTCGGTCGAGATCACGGGCCCGACCTCGATCGGGATGTCGAGGGGGCTGCTCGCCTCGCGCGCCGGCGAGCGCTGCGCCTCGCGCTCGGCCTGCAGGCGCTGCAGCTCGCGCATCATCTCGCGCGCGTCCTCCTTGCTCAGCCGCTCGGTGAGGTCGGGCTCCGCCGCCATGTCGAAGCGCACGTGCTCGGCGTGCTCGATGATCGGCACCTGCGTGTGCGTCTCCCGGAAGCGCGACTCGCGCGCCTTGATGCGGGCCATCTCCATCGTGAACGAGTCGCTCGGCGACTCGTCGCGGAAGGGCACGCGCATCCCGCCGAAGGGGAAGAGCGCCTCGCCGAAGGCCTCCGCGCTCGGCCAGCGAGCGTCGCGGTCCTTGGCGAGCGCGGACATCACGACCTGCTCGAGCGCCTCGGGCAGATCGGGGCGGAGGCTCCGCAGAGGAGGCGGCTCCTCGTTGCGCACCTTGCGCGCGAGCTCGCGGAAGGTCGGCGCGTCGAAGGGGCGCCGCCCCGCGAGCATCTCGTAGAGCACGACGCCGACCGAGTAGACGTCGAGCCGCGGATCGCGCCGGTCGTCGCCGCGCAGGCGCTCGGGCGCGGCGTAGGCCGGCGTGCCGACGAGGGTGCGCTCGGGGGTGAGCGACTTGGCGCCGGAGCGGCCCTCGCCGCCGACGAGCGCGGCGAAGCCGAAGTCGCAGACCTTGACGAAGTTTCGATCGCCGAAGCGCACCACGAGCATCAGGTTCGCGGGCTTCAGGTCGCGGTGGAGGATGCCGCGGGCGTGGGCGGCGGCGAGGCCCGCGAGGGTGTGGATCGCGATCGCCGCGGCGCGCTTGATCGGCAGCTGACCGTCCATCGCGATGACGTGCGAGAGCGAGCGCCCCCGCAGGTACTCCATGACCATGTACGGCCGCCGCTCCTCGCGGCCGAAGTCGAGGATGTCGATGATGTTCGGGTGACCGATCGCGGCGGCGGCCCGCGCCTCGCGCTCGAAGCGCTCGACCGACGAGGGGTTCTCGGCGACGGCCGGGTGCAGGAGCTTGATCGCCACGAAGCGGCGCAGCACCTGGTCGGCCGCCTTGTACACCGCGCCCATGCCGCCGTCGCCCAGGAGGCGCACGAGGTGGTAGCGCCCGGCGAGCAGCCGGCCGACCAGCTCGGGATCACCGCCGATGGGATTGCCGGTCGCAGGGCATCGCAGCGTTCCGTCCTCGTGTCGTGCGCCGCACTGCGGGCATTTGCGGACCACGGCGGGAGCATACCAGCCTCGCCGCGCGGCATGTCGCTCCGCGCGCACGGCCATCCAGCGAAGAGCTCCTTCGACCGTTGGAGGGCCTCGCGCCCGCTCGTCTACATGGGGGACGCTCCGGCTGGCCTGGCCGCGGGCCTCTGAGTAAGATGGCCGGTCCGCCTCCGGGCGGGGCACCCCCGAGCCCAAGAAGCCGTGAGTCAGGGCCGAATCCTTCCGCTCCTGGGACCCGCCGCGGTCCTCTACCTCATCGCCGAGGTGATCGCCGCGAGCGCGACGCTCGACGCGACGGCGGTGCTCTTGTGCGCGCTCGCGCTCGGGCTCTCCGCGCTGCCGGTGTGGGCGCTGCGCCGGCACGATCCGATGCGCGGCGCACGGCGGGTCGCGCTCCTCGGCGTGCTGGCCGGGGTGGCGCTCGTCCGCTGCGCGAGGCCGGAGCTGCCCTCGCTCCACCTCGACGTCGCGTTCGCGCTCGCGCTCTCGGGGCTCTCCGCGCTGCTCGTGCTGCTCGCCTCGAGCACGCCCGATCGACCGGAGGCGCTCGCACGCCACCGGCGCACGCTCGCGATCGTGACCACCGCGCTCGCGCTCGCCTCGAGCGTCGCGGGCGTGCTCGCGGTCGCGCCGGTGTTTCCGCTCTTCGGCGCCGCGTTCCTCGTCTCGCCGCGCATCGCCCTCGCGCTGCCATCGTTCGCCGCGCTCTCGCTGACCCTCGCGCTCGCGCTCCGCCTCGCGCGCCGCCGCCTC